>NZ_JABDWC010000020.1:0-133407 GCF_019685155.1 Rhizobium sp. NZLR1b | reverse complement strand
GCGGGGGCTGGGTGAGGGCGGGGATGCGAGTTTGCAGCGGGCGATTGCGGGTGATGTGGGGGTGGGCGGTGTGCCTGTGGCACCCCCCTCTGTCCTGCCGGACATCTCCCCCACAAGGGGGGAGATCGGCAAGAGGCTTGGGCTTCCCACAAAAGAAACGTTTGAAGTTGCCGCACCTTCGGCCGAGCAGTTGGAGCGGGACCTCTCATCCCCGATCTCCCCCCTTGTGGGGGAGATGTCCGGCAGGACAGAGGGGGGTAACTCCACGTTCGATCCTCTCGACTGCGACATGGCCGCCCCCTGGACAGCCCCACGTCATGCCATCCTAGCAGATCTCCTCGACGCCCCCTGGCGCACCAACGGCGACACCGTCGAGCGCATCGAGCTCCTGGCGGCGAAGTTCGTTTCCGGCCAGATCGTCTGCCCTGAGAACTGGCCGGCGACGCGGGCGGTGCTTTCCGAGATCGAGACCCGCCTCAAGCCTTCGATCCTGGCCTGCGGGCCAGCCGAAATCGCAGGCCTGCTTAACGGCCTCGACGGCCGCTTCGTTGCGCCCGGCCCCTCCGGGGCGCCGACGCGCGGGCGGCCCGATGTGCTGCCGACGGGCCGCAATTTCTATTCGGTCGATAGCCGCGCCGTGCCGACGCCGGCCGCCTACGAACTCGGCAAGAAATCCGCGGAACTGCTGGTTCGCCGCTATGCGCAGGATCACGGCGAATGGCCGGCTTCCCTAGGGCTGACAGCCTGGGGCACGTCGAACATGCGCACCGGCGGCGATGACATCGCCCAGGCGCTGGCGCTGATTGGCGTCAAGCCGCTCTGGGACATGAGCTCGCGCCGCGTCACCGGCTACGAGATCATACCGCCGGCAATGCTCGGGCGGCCGCGCGTCGACGTGACGCTCAGGATATCCGGCTTCTTCCGCGACGCTTTTCCCGAGCAGATCGCCCTGTTCGACAAGGCGGTCCGCGCCGTCGGCGCGCTTGAAGAGGACGAGGCCGACAATCCGATCGCAGCGCGCATGCGCGGCGAGGCGGCAAGGCTTGCCGCAGCCGGCCTCGACGAGGTCTCGGCCAGAAGGCGAGCGGGCTACCGGGTGTTCGGCTCGAAGCCCGGCGCTTATGGCGCGGGGCTGCAGGCGCTGATTGACGAAAAAGGCTGGGAGCGGCGCGCCGATCTCGCCGAGGCCTATCTCGTCTGGGGCAGCTATGCCTATGGCGCCGGCGAGGAGGGCAAGGCCGAACGCGGCCTGTTCGAGGAGCGGCTGCGCTCGGTGCAGGCCGTCGTTCAGAATCAGGATAATCGCGAACACGATCTGCTCGACAGCGACGATTATTACCAGTTCGAAGGCGGCATGGCGGCGGCGGCGGAACAGCTCGCCGGCGCCCGCCCCTCGATCTATCACAACGATCATTCCCGGCCGGAACGGCCGGTGATCCGTTCGCTGGAAGAGGAGATCGGCCGCGTCGTGCGCGGGCGCGTCGTCAATCCGAAATGGATATCGGGCGTCATGCGCCACGGTTACAAGGGTGCGGCCGAGATTGCCGCCACCGTCGACTATCTCTTCGCCTTTTCGGCGACGACGGGTGCAGTCGGTGCCCATCATTTCGAGGCGGTATACCAGGCCTTCGTCGCCGATCCCATTGTGAGTACCTTCATGATGGAGAAGAACCCGGCAGCATTCGACGAGATGAAGGAGCGGCTGTGCGAGGCGATCGACCGCAGCCTCTGGACGCCGCGCAGCAATTCGGCCCGGTTCGACCTGGCCGCCAACAATAGAACAAGGTGAACCGATGAGCGACGAGACACCGGAGAGCGCGATCCCAGAAGGCGAAGCTGGAAAGGACGATGCGCGCCATGCCGAGAAGATGGCGAAGAAGAAGGCCGCCCGCGACAAGATCATGGCGACCAAGACCGATGGCAAGGGGCTGATCATCGTCCACACCGGCAAGGGCAAGGGCAAGTCATCGGCCGCCTTCGGCATGATCTTCCGCCACATCGCCCATGGCAAGCCCTCTGCCGTCGTGCAGTTCATCAAGGGTGCGATGTGGACCGGCGAGCGCGATCTGATCGAGAAGCATTTCTCCGATCTCTGCCAGTTCCACACCATGGGCGAGGGGTTCACCTGGGAAACGCAGGACCGCGCCCGCGACGTTGCCGCCGCCTCGGCTGCCTGGGAAAAGGCCAAGGAGCTGATCCGCGACGATCGCTATTCCATGGTGCTGCTCGACGAGATCAACATCGCGCTACGCTACGACTATCTCGATATCAACGAGGTCGTGGAATTCCTGAAGAACGAGAAGCCGCCCATGACGCATGTCGTGCTGACGGGGCGCAACGCCAGGGAGGAACTGATCGAGATCGCCGACCTGGTGACCGAGATGGAACTGATCAAGCATCCGTTCCGCTCCGGCATCAAGGGCCAGCCGGGCGTGGAATTCTAGGCATCAGTTGAGAGAGAGGCCGCGCAGGATCGCGGCCGTTTCTTCATCCGCCGGGAAGAAGGATTCCACGGCCAGTTCCGACAGAGTGATGTCGACGGGCGTGCCGAAGACCGTGGTCGTCGAGATCAGGGATAGCAGACCGGCCTTGGTCGAAAGCTTCAGCGGAATGGCGATGCCGGCGTGGTCGGTATGCGCATCGTTCGCCGCTTCGGGCGCCGGATAGGACAGCAGTTCGTTCAGCAGCCTCTCCAATACCGGATCGCCCGAAGCCGATATTTGCTGACGCAGCCGGTCGATAAGGTGGGCGCGCCATTCCGGGAGGTTTGCAATGCGGGGCGCCAGTCCTTGCGGGTGCAGGCTGAGGCGCAGCACATTGACTGGCGGTTCCAGCAGGGAGGGATCGGCAATGCCTGAGATGAGCGGCGCCAGCGCCGCGTTGGAGGCAATGAGCGTCCAGTGGCGGTCGATCGCGAGCGCCGGGAAAGGCTGATGAGTTTTCAACACCATGTCGATGGCGCGGCGCGCCGGTTCCAAGGCGGGATCGTCGAGTGCACGCTCGGTAAAGACGGGAGCGAAACCCGCCGCCAGCAGCAGCGGGTTCCGGTCGCGGAGCGGCACGCCGAGGCGTTCGGCAAGATGCAGCAGCATGTCGCGGCTCGGCGTCGAGCGCCCGCTCTCGATGAAGCTCAGATGCCGCTGCGAGATATCTGCCTCCAGCGCCAGGTCGAGCTGGCTCATCCGGCGGCGCTGGCGCCATCCGCGCAGATGATCTCCAAGAGGGCGGGCGGTCGGCTTCATCAGGCAGCTTCCGGCAATTGGTCGATGAAGCCGCGGACGGATTTCAGTTTGCCGTCTTCGAGTTCGGCAAAATCCGTGCCCTTGATCAGTGCTTCGCCATTGGCAGGTCCGAGGCCCCAGGAGAAACGCAGATTGTCGCCATAGCCGTCAGCCGTGCCGATCAGTTCGAAACGGAAACCGGGGAAACGGTTCTGCACGGCCTCCACCAGCGAATTGATCTGCTCGTGGCCTTCGCCGCGCATCAGCGGATCGATGTAGGTTGCGGCTTCCGCCCAGCTCTCGGCGATGAGAGCGCGGCGGCGAGCCGCATCCGTCTCGTTCCAGATGGCGAGGTAGCGCTCGGCATTGCTGTTTGCATCGTTCATCGGGTCATCTCCTTTTGATCGCCCGTCATTCAGGCAGGGCGATCATGCGGGAAGGTGGTGCACCCTATCAATTACGCCAGAGGTAATGGAAGACGGCCAAGCGTCTCCGTCAGATGCCGAGCCACAAGCGCAGCGGATTTGCCGGGTCGGCGAGGAGCTTGACCGCCAGGGCGACGCACACGATCACCAGCAGCGGCTTGATCAGCTTCGAACCGATGCGCATGGCAAGGCGCGAACCGAGCTGCGCGCCGAGGAACTGGCAGATGCCCATCAACAGGCCGATCTTCCAGAGTATCGCGCCAAAGCTTGCGAAGACAATCAGCGCGCCGAAATTCGAGCCGAGATTGAGAAGCTTGGTGTGGGCGGTTGCCTTCAGCACGCCGAAGCCGGCGAGTGTGACGAAGGCGAGCATGAAGAAGGAGCCGGTGCCCGGGCCGAAGACCCCGTCATAAACGCCGATGGCCGGGACCAGCGTCAGGCCGAAGGCGAAGGGCGTGATGCGGCGATGGGTATCGACGTCGTTGAGGTTCGGCTTGACGGCAAAGAAGATCGCGATCGACAGCAGCAACACCGGCATGATCGCCTGCAGCACCTGTCCGGGTACGATCGTGGCAAGGGCAGCGCCGAGCGCCCCGCCCATGACCGCCATCAGCGCCATCGGCAATTGTTCGCGAAGCTGCACGTGGCCCTTGCGGGCATAAGCGAGCGTTGCCGAGGCGGCACCAAAGATCGACTGCACCTTATTGGTGCCGAGCGTCTGCAGCGGCGGAATGCCGGCAATCAGCATGGCGGGAACGGTGATGAGGCCGCCGCCACCGGCAATCGAATCGACGAAACCAGCAAAAAAGGCCGCCGCGCAGAGCAGTAGAAGCAGATGGAAGGTGATATCGGGCAAGACGGAGTTCCGGAGGGGCTTTCAGGCCGCCTTCTTGCATTTCCCGCCTCGGGCTGCAATGGCTGCAAAGGACATGGCAAGGCGCATTCGGCAGCAACATGAGCGACATTACCTTCGACAGGAGCAGACATCACGTGCTCGGGCTCGGCTGCGAGCGCAAAACGCCGCCCGCTGAAGTGCTGGCACTGGCCATCGAAGCGGTTGAAGCGGCCGGTATCATCGGGGCGGAGCTTGCTGCCATTGCCTCGATCGACAGCCGTTCCGAAGAAGCGGCGATCCTTGCCGTTGCCAGGCATTTTGCCGTGCCCGCCGTCTTCTTCGATGCGCCGCGGCTGGAAGAGGAAACGCCGCGGCTTAAAAATCCCTCTGCCATCGTCTTTGCCCGTGTCGGCTGCCATGGCGTGGCGGAATCCGCGGCACTTGCGGCCATTGGAGCGGATGCGGAGCTGCTGCTCGGCAAGATCAAATCCGCGCATGCGACAGCGGCGATTGCCGGCATCGGGTTGCGGAAAGCCTGACGGGCGTTATGGTGGCCACACGTTGCGACGCCGTCCGGCAGCTTCGCGATCTACATTTAGAGGATATCAATGCACAAGGTCATTTATGACACGGATCCGGGCGTCGATGACGCCATGGCGCTTCTTTTCCTGCACCGCCACCCCGAAATCGATCTGATCGGCATCACCACCGTTTTCGGTAACGCCTCGGTCGAGACGACGACACGCAATGCGCTCTTCCTCAAGCGCGATTGGAATATTCCGGCACCCGTTGCCAAGGGCGCCAGCGTCACCATCGACCCCTCGCGCGCCGAGCGGCCCTGGCCGGCCATGGTGCATGGTGACAATGGCCTCGGCGATATCGACGTGCCGGAGACGATCGACCTGCCGCTCGATCTGCGCCCGGCGCATCGCTTCATCATCGATACCGTGCGCACCCATCCGGGCGAAGTGCGCCTCGTCGCTGTCGGGCGGATGACCAATCTGGCGCTGGCGCTGAAGGAAGCCCCCGAGATCGCAACGCTGGTCAAGGACGTCGTCATCATGGGCGGCAATTTCTATGTGCCGGGCAATGTCTCGCCGGTCGCCGAGGCCAACATCCATGGTGATCCCGAAGCTGCGGATATCGTCATGACCGCGCCCTGGAAGGTGACCGTCATCGGCCTCGACGTCACCGCGGTCACCACGATGAGCCGCAGCTATCTTGGCGAGATGGCGGCCAAGGGCGACAAGGCGGTCAAACAGCTCAATGAACTCTCGCAGTCCTACATCGATTTTTACAAGCATGCGGTTGAGGACGGCATGATGGTGCATGACAGCTGCGCCTCAGTCTATGTCGTGGCGCCCGAACTGTTCTCGTCGATATCGGGTGCGGTGCGTGTCGTCTGTGGCGGCATCGCCGACGGCCAGACCATCGTAAAGCCGGACGGTCGCCGTTTTCCGCCGGGTGACTGGGATGGCCTGCCGAGACAGATCGTCTGCACCGGCATCGAATCGAAAAAGGTTATCGATCTCATCCGCGACACGCTGCTCAGGGCCTGACCGATTGGAAGACCGGCCGCTTCGCGGCCGGTCGTCGCGACTATATGATAATATATTCATATTGTTATTCGGGTTTTCCGAGAGTTTGATTCCGCTTCCTAGCAAAGTGAGTCATGGTCATCTCGGCAACTTCCGGTGAGACAGGGCGCCCGGCGGATCTAAAACAAACAGGTGCGCATAATGTCGTCCGAAAACCGCTTACACTTTTCGGCATCATGCTCTAGATCAGCAAGATGATCGATGCCGCATTCTCCCATCTTCCGGCGCTGGAGCCGGGCACCGTCTGGCTGGTCGGTGCCGGTCCCGGCGATCCCGGGCTTTTGACGCTGCTCGCCGCAAGAGGGCTTTCCGAGGCCGACGTCATCGTGCACGACGCGCTGGTCAACGAGGAATGCCTGGCGTTGGCGCGGCCGGAAGCGGTGGTGGAATATGCCGGAAAACGCGGCGGCAAGCCTTCGGCCAAACAACGTGACATCTCGCTGCGGCTGGTGGAACTGGCATGCGCCGGCAAGCGGGTGCTGCGGTTGAAAGGCGGCGATCCCTTCGTCTTCGGCCGCGGCGGCGAAGAAGCGCTGACGCTGGTCGAGCACAATATCCCCTTCCGCATCGTGCCCGGCATCACCGCCGGCATCGGCGGGCTTGCCTATGCCGGCATCCCGGTGACGCATCGCGACATCAACCACGCCGTGACCTTCCTCACCGGCCATGATTCCTCCGGCATCGTGCCCGACAGGATCAACTGGGAGGCGATCGGCCGGGGCTCTCCCGTGATCGTCATGTATATGGCGATGAAACACATCGCCGAGATCAGCGCCCGGTTGATCGCCGCCGGCCGGGAGCCTACCGAACCTGTCGCCTTCGTCTGCAACGCTGCCACCGGCCGGCAGCAGGTGCTGGAAACGACGCTGGCCGAGGCGCCCGCGGCCATCGCCACTGCCGGGCTCGAACCGCCAGCCGTGGTCGTCGTCGGCGAGGTGGTGCGGCTCAGAGCCTCGCTCGATTGGCTCGGCGCGCTCGCCGGACGGCGGCTGCAACCCGATCCGTTCCGCCGGTCCGGCAAGGTGCTGACATGAGCGGCCTCCTGATCGCAGCGCCGTCCTCCGGCGCCGGCAAGACGACGGTGACGCTCGGATTGCTCAGGGCGTTGCGCCGGCGCGGCATCGCGGTCGCGCCCGGCAAGGCCGGTCCCGATTATATCGATCCCGCCTTTCATGCGGCCGCAAGTGGCACGCCCTGCCTGAATTTCGATCCCTGGGCGATGCGCCCGGAGCTGATCTCGGCCAATTCAGCCCTTCACCGTTCCGGCGACCGCATCCTCGTCATCGAGGCGATGATGGGACTTTTCGACGGAGCGGCCGACGGAAGGGGAACTGCGGCCGATCTTGCCGCTCAGCTCGGCCTGTCCGTGGTGCTGGTCGTCGATGCCTCGCGCATGTCGCAGTCAGTGGCGCCGCTGGTATCAGGCTTTGCCGGCTTCCGCGCCGATGTCCGCGTCGCCGGCGTCATCCTTAACAAGGTTGGCAGCGACCGGCACGAGGCGATGCTGCGCCAGGCGCTCGAAGCGATCCGCATGCCTGTTATCGCCGTAATCGGCAGCGACAAGGCGCTCGCCTTGCCGGAGCGCCATCTCGGTCTCGTCCAGGCCAGTGAACACACCACGCTCGATAATTTCATCGACCATTCGGCGGATGCCGTTTCCGAGGAATGCAATTTCGAATTCCTGCTGCGCATTGCAAGGCAGGGGCTCAACCGGCCGTCTGCCGCCAATATCGACCGGCTGATGCCGATCGGCGCCCGCATCGCCGTGGCGCGCGATGTCGCCTTTGCCTTTTCCTACGAGCATATGCTGCTCGGCTGGCGTCGCCGCGGGGCTGATATTTCGTTCTTCTCGCCGCTCGCCGACGAGGCGCCGACCGGTGACGCCGATGCGATCTATCTGCCCGGCGGCTATCCCGAGCTGCATGCCGGGCGGCTTTCGGCGGCGCAGAATTTTCGCGCCGGCATGCTCGACGCGGCGGCACGCGGCATCAGGATTTACGGGGAGTGCGGCGGCTACATGGTGCTCGGCGATGGGTTGATCGATGCGGGCGGAAAGCGCCACGAAATGCTCGGCCTGCTGCCCGTCGTCACCAGCTATGCCGAACGCCGACGCCATCTCGGCTACCGCCGTGTGACACCGCTCGACGGCGCCTTCTTCGCGCGGACGATGACCGCGCATGAATTCCACTATTCCACTGTTGTGTCCGAGGGCGAGGGAAAGCGGCTGTTTGCAGCGCAAGATGCGCTCGGAACCGATCTCGGTGCTGTCGGGTTGCGGCGCGGCCAGGTGGCGGGGTCCTATATGCACCTGATCGATCTTGCGAGAGCTGCCGCATGAGCGCGCCCATCGCCCACGGCGGCGGCATCACCGCTGCTGCCGCCGCCTTCGGCGGCAGGCCGGAAGACTGGCTCGACCTTTCCACAGGCATCAATCCGTGCCCCGTCGCCCTGCCTGACGTTCCGGCAAGGGCATGGCACCGCCTGCCGGACGGCCATCTCGCCGATGAGGCAAGGCATGCCGCGTGCGAGCATTACGGCAGCGGGGCGATCCTGCCGCTGCCGGTGCCCGGAACGCAATCGGTGATCCAGCTTCTGCCGCGCCTGCTCCGGCAGGACAGGCAAGTCTCTTTGACAGACAGAGTTGCCGTGACGGACGACAAAGTCGCAGTGACGGACGACAAAGTCGCAGTGGTGTCGCCGACCTATGGCGAATATGTGCGCGCCTTTGCTTCGGCCGGTTGTGCCGTCGATGCGGTCGGCGATGTCGCGGCGATCGGGGCCGAGCATCGGCTGGCCGTCGTCGTCAATCCGAACAATCCGGACGGCAGGGTCTGGCCGGCCGAAACGCTGATTGCCCTGCACGACAGGATGAAGGCGGCAGACGGGCTTCTCGTCGTCGATGAGGCCTTCGGTGATACCGATCCGGCGCTGAGCCTAGCAGCCCAAGCGCAATCACTTTCCAACCTGATCATCTTCCGCTCCTTCGGTAAGTTCTTCGGGCTTGCCGGTCTCCGGCTCGGTTTTGCGATTGCGCGCCAAGATATTCTCGAGCGTTTCGAGAACTGGCTCGGCCCTTGGGCAGTCTCGGGCCCGGCTCTTTCGATTGCAGGTTCGCTGTTGCGTTCGGACGTGTCTGCAATCCGCGCCCGCATCGATGAACGCTGCGCCGGCCTGCATGCGGTGCTGACTGCGGCCGGATTGCGGATATCGGGAGGAACGGCGCTGTTCACTCTTGTCGCCGACGGCAGGGCGAGCGACATTTACACCCATCTCTGCCGCCATCATATTCTCGTCCGCAAGTTCGACTATGCGCCGGATCAGCTGCGTTTCGGGTTGACGCCGGATCCGGCGGCGGACCGACGACTTTGCGAAGCCCTTCAGAGATTTGAGCGATGACGATCGACGAAAACCTTCTCGTGCTGCTTCTGGCGCTGCTGCTCGACCGGATCGCCGGCGATCCGCAATGGCTGTGGTCGCGGGTACCGCACCCCGTCGTCATCTTCGGCGCGGCGATTTCCTATGCCGACCGGCAACTCAACTCCGCAAGTCTCACCGGCTCCCGACGCCGAATGAACGGCGTCGCCGCCATCCTGGCGCTGCTGCTGCTGGCGGTGGCCGCGGGCTTCGTGTTCAACCGGTTCTTCGCGCTGTTCGGTCTCGCCGGCATCCTGCTCGAGACCGGATTGGTGGCGATCTTCCTGGCGCAAAAGAGCCTTGCCGATCACGTCGCGGCGGTCGCCGTCGCCCTGCGCGACGTGGGGCTTGCCGGTGGACAGGCCGCCGTTTCTCAGATCGTCGGGCGCGATCCTGAAACGCTGGACGAGCCGGCGGTGTGCCGCGCGGCGATCGAAAGCCTGGCCGAAAACTTTTCCGACGGCGTCGTCGCGCCGGCGCTCTGGTATGCCGTCTTCGGCCTGCCGGGCTTGCTCGTCTACAAAATGCTGAACACGGCGGATTCGATGATTGGCCACAAGTCGGAAAAATATATCGATTTCGGCTGGGCATCGGCCCGGCTCGACGATATCGCCAACTGGCCGGCCGCGCGTTTCTCCATCCTGCTGATCGCCGCCGGCGCCTGGGTCCGGCGCGGTACCAGCGCCTGCCGCCAGGCGGTTCGCGTGGCGATGCGCGACGGCGGCCTGCACCGTTCGCCGAATTCCGGCCGGCCGGAGGCGGCAATGGCCGGCGCTCTCAACGTCCAGCTCGCCGGCCCGCGCATCTACGGCGGTGTCATCGTGACGGAGCCGATGATCAACAACGCTGGCCGGGACATAGCTACCGCCGGCGACGTCGAAGACGGCGTATCGGTGTTTTATGCCAGCTGCATGGTGCTCGCCGGTCTGACATTCGGGTTGTTTCTGTGTTTTCTGTAGGGTGCTACGCACCGCGGACACACCGCGGTGGACAGCTCCGGCTCAAACGTTTATGCGAAACGCCTCATACCTCCATCAGACCGGAAGCAGAGCAATGACAGTTCAGGTTGAATTACCGTGCCCGAAGTGCAAGAGCACCAAGATGAAGTTCGAGCGTCCGGAGATTCGGGAGACGGATATTATCACCTGTGCCGCTTGCGGTCATAACCTCGGCACCATGGCCTCTATCCGAGAGAAGATGAACAAGGCCTACCAGCGGCTGAACCCGCCCTCGGTTCCACGCAAGCTCCAGTGAAGTGGGCCGCTGTCCTGCGGCGGCGTTTCCGGCTTAAACATGTTAAAATTGTGATTACCATTCGGGTTAAAGCTATATAATAAGTATTGCCGTAGTCTCTCTTTCGCGATGGCGCAATTAAACTGCGCGGGTTCGAAGAGGGGTATCATGAAGACGATTTTGGCGGCCGCCGCCGCAAGTTTATTGCTGCAATTTTCTCCCATTGCCGCTCAGGCAGCAACGCTGGTCGCCAATGTCAGCATTGGCAAGCAGACGATGACCGTCACCGAGAACGGCTTCGTCAAGTATCGTTGGAAGGTTTCGACCGCGCGCAACGGCTATGTCACGCCGACCGGTTCGTGGAGCGCCAAGTGGCTGTCGCGCGATCACCGTTCCCGGAAATACGACAATGCACCGATGCCCTACGCGGTGTTCTTCAACGGCGGTTACGCCGTCCATGCCACTTTCGACCTGAAACGCCTGGGCCGGCCGGCCTCGCATGGCTGCGTCCGCCTGCATCCCGACAATGCGGCCGAGTTCTTCTCGCTGGCGCGCCAAGCCGGCCTTGCCAATACCCGTGTGGTGATTACCCGCTGATTTTCTTTTCCAGCTCATCCATATCGGGGACAACGATATGTCGGAAGTTCTCGATATGGATGACGCCGCTCTTGCGCAGCCTAGTCATCTGGCGGCTGACGGTCTCGATCGTCAATCCGAGGAAATCGGCGATCTCGGCGCGTGATAGCGGCAGGTCGAAGGCGGTGCTCGTCGCCGTTTGCGGTTCGACGTGCGTGGCGATGAGGTGAAGCAGGCTTGCGACCTTTTCCTCGGCGGTGCGCCGGCCGAGCGTCAGCATCCATTCGCGCGCGACATCCAGCTCTTTCAGCGCCTGATCGTGCAGGCTGCGCTGCAGCTCCGGCGCCTCCGATATCATACGGTCGAGCAGGTTACGGGGGAAGACACAGATCTCCGTGTCGGTCGCGGCCTCGGCCGACAGCGTGCTTTCACGCACGAAGGGTCTGCCGACGAAATCGGAGGCGAATTGCAGGCCAACGATTTGCTGGCGTCCGTCCGGCATCACCTTGCAGAGCTTTACCACTCCGCGCATGATGTTCGAGTAGAACGAGCTTTCCGACCCTTGAGCGATGATCTCTGTGCCGGCATCGACCTTGCGGCGCAGCGAGTGGCGGCCGAGCTCCCGGAGCTGGCGGCTGGACAGGGCGCCGCAGACGACGCCGTGCCGCGCCTGGCAGGAGCGGCAAGCGACGGGCGTGCCGGCCTCGGGAATCTCACTGCGTGCGACGTCCATCTCCTGATCCCTTCGAAATCCGCGTTTGCCCGCGCGGTATAACCGAGACGATTACGCCGCGATTACTGGTTCGGCTATCCCGATTTCTTCCAGCGCGACTTGATGATTATCGATTTCGCCGGGATCGCGATTTGATCCAGATCAAAGTTTCGGTAGCCTGGCTCTCGTTGGAAGTACCCGCGCCGAGGCGCGCCGGTCCGTAGGCCTGATTCGGACGGCTTCTTTACTCTGCTCGAGCCGACGGGGTTTTCTGCAGCGGCATCGCCTCCCGCCTCGGGTGACGGCAAAGGCCGCTTCCATTGCTGTTTAGGCAACACCCAGCCGGCAAATTGCCGCCACGCCCGGATGAAAGCATTGGCTTTTGAAATGGATTTGCCTATGAGGGGTTTAAATCGTCATTTCATGAGGTACAGCGCGTGACCGCTACATTCGATAAAGTTGCCGACATTATTGCAGAAACCAGCGAGATCGATCGTGCGACGATCACGCCGGAGAGCCATACGATCGACGACCTCGGTATCGACAGCCTCGATTTCCTCGACATCGTCTTTGCGATCGACAAGGAATTCGGCATCAAGATCCCGCTCGAAAAGTGGACGCAGGAAGTCAATGAGGGCAAGGTTTCCACCGAAGAATATTTCGTGCTGAAGAACCTCTGCGCCAAGATCGACGAGCTCAAAGCCGCCAAGGCCTGAGCGACATATCAATCTTTTTTGACCGCCCTGCCGCCTTGAATATGGCGGCCGGGCGGTTTCGTTCCTAAGTAGGCGTCACCGGCGGGCGGATCTGGCCTGTCGGGCCGGAGGATCCGAATGCTGCTGGAATATTTCCAGATGATTGACCGCGTCGAAGCGGTGGACCTGAAGAAGGGCACGCTGAAGGCGCGATCCGTCGTGCCGGCCAAGAGCCCCGTCTTTGAGGGCCACTTTCCTGGTATGCCGCTGGTTCCTGGCGTGCTCCTGATCGAAACCATGGCGCAGGCCTCCGGCATGCTGGTGCTTGCCGTGACCAATTTCGCCGCCATGCCCTTCCTGATGACGGTCGACGGGGCCAAGATGCGCACTTTCGTCGAACCGGAAGCCGTGCTCGACATCGAGGCGGTGCTCGAGCACGACGGTTCGGGTTTCGCCGTTACCAAGGCTAAAATCACCAGCGCCGGCAAGAAGGTCTGCGATGCGCAGCTGAAGCTTCGCACCATGCCGTTTTCCGAGGTGCCGCTCGGCGATATCGTGAAGAAACGTGCCGGCGAGATTGGGCTTCTCGAAGCGATCGCGGCGCAGGGAGTGATTGGATGAGCAAGGCTGCAAACGACGTCGTCATCTCTGGTATAGGCATCGTCACCTGTCAGGGCGTCGGCAAGGATGCGCATATCTCGCTGCTTTCGGCGGCAAGCGCGCCCAAGACGATCGTCGAGACCGAGAAGTTCAAGCCCTATCCGGTGCATCCGCTGCCCGAGATCGACTGGTCGCAGCAGATCGCTAAGCGCGGCGATCAGCGCCAGATGGAAAACTGGCAGCGCATCGGTGTCTTCGCCGCGGGCTTGGCACTAGACGATGCCGGTTTCAAGGACGATCTCGAGGCCTGCGGCGCGATGGATATGATCGTGGCGGCCGGCGGCGGCGAGCGCGATATCAATGTCGATACACTGATCGTCGACGAGGCCCTGAAGCGCAACGACCGCGAATTGCTGCTGAACGAGAAGCTGACGACGGAGTTGAGGCCGACGCTGTTCCTCGCCCAGCTTTCCAACCTGCTCGCCGGCAACATCTCGATTGTGCACAAGGTCACAGGCTCGTCGCGCACCTTCATGGGCGAGGAAGCGGCCGGAATCTCAGCCGTCGAGACTGCCTTCTATCGCATCAAATCAGGCGAATCCTCGCATGCGTTGGTCGGCGGCGCCTTCGCGGCGGAGCGGCCGGACATGATCCTGCTCACCGAAGCGATCGGCGCCCATGCGCGCGGCGACTGGGTGCCGCTCTGGTCGCGCAGACCCAGCGACGGCGGCGGCATGATCACCGGCTCGGCAGGCGCCTTCCTGGTGCTCGAATCGCGCCAGCATGCGGAAGCTCGCGGCGCGCATATCTATGCCGTGATCGACGCGGTCGAGGGCGACCGCGGCAACCGCAATGCCGGCAATCTCGAAGCCCGGCTGGAGCGGCTCCTGGCACCGGCCACGGGGCTTGCGACCGAAAGCACGGCGATCTTTTCCGGCTCGACCGGCATGCACGATCTTGCCGCCCGCGAGCGGGCGGTGCTCGAACATCAATTGCCCGACGTTGCGATCCGCGGCTTTAGTGGCGTCACCGGCCATACGATCGAGACGCAGTTCACGCTGGGTCTGGCGCTTGCGGCGCTTGCCGTCGACGGCAAGGCCAAGGTTCCGCCCTTTGACGCCGCCCATGAGGCGCCGATGCGGGCAGGCGCCACCGCCGCCGTCGTGACCGCGGTCGGGCACCAGCGCGGCGAGGGCGTCGCCGTTCTTTCCGCAAATGCGTGAGGAGTGAAAGATATGACAGCTTCCGCTTACAAGGATCACCTTGGCCGTCCGATCGTGGCCGTGACCGGCATGGGTATCATCACCTCGCTCGGTCAGGGCCTCAGCGACAACTGGGCAGCGCTTTCGTCAGGCACGTCGGGCATTCACGAGATCAACCGTTTTCCGACCGAGGGATTGTCGACGCGGATCGCCGGCACCGTCGATTTTATCGGCATCCCGGTACCAAATGCCGTCGAGCGCTCCTACGCTTTCGCCCGCGAAACGACGATCGAGGCGCTGGCCAATGCCGGCCTTTCCGGCGATTTCAACGGCCCGCTGTTCCTTGCCGCCCCGCCGATCGAACCGGAATGGAGCGCGCGTTTCGAGCTTGCCGACCGTTCGCCGGCCTCCGAGCATCCCGGTGATGCCTATGAGCGTTTCCTGACGGCGCTGCGTCAGCGCCCGGACCCGGCCTTCCATGAGGCAGCCCTGTTCGGCGCGATTTCCGAGCGCCTTGCCGACCGGTTCGGCACGCGCGGTCTTCCCGTCACGCTGTCGACCGCCTGCGCCTCCGGCGTCACGGCGATCCAACTCGGCATCGAGGCAATCCGCCAGGGCCGGACGACCCGAGCGCTGACGGTTGCAACCGACGGATCGCTGAGCGCCGAAGCGCTGATCCGCTTCTCGCTACTGTCGGCTCTTTCGACCCAGAACGACCCGCCGACCAAGGCCTCCAAGCCGTTCAGCAAGGATCGCGACGGTTTCGTCATCGCCGAAGGTGCAGCGACGCTGGTGCTGGAATCGCTGGAAGCGGCGGTCGCCCGTGGCGCCAAGGTGCTCGGCATCATGAAGGGCGCCGGCGACAAGGCCGACAGCTTTCACCGCACCCGGTCGTCGCCGGATGGCGGCCCGGCAATCGCGACGATCCGCGCGGCGCTTGCCGATGCCGGCATCGACGAGAGCGGCATCGGCTATATCAATGCCCATGGCACTTCGACGCCCGAGAATGACAAGATGGAATATGGGGCGATGTCGGCCGTCTTCGGCGAACGGATCGTCGGCATCCCGGTTTCGTCGAACAAGTCGATGATCGGTCATACGCTGACGGCGGCGGGTGCTGTCGAGGCGGTGTTCTCGCTGCAGACGATGCTGACCGGCACGTTGCCGCCGACGATCAACTATACCAATCCCGATCCGTCGATCGTTCTCGATGTCGTGCCGAACAAGAAGCGGCAAGCACAGGTTTCAGCCGTGCTTTCTAACTCCTTCGGCTTCGGCGGGCAGAATGCCAGCCTTGTCATGGCGCTCGAACCGGCTTAAGCGGTTCCCGACACATTTTTGAGACGAGATGACGCCGTCTAGGCGAGGGATTTTGCCATGCGCGCTTTGCAACTGATCGATGACCGCAAGCTTGAGATCACCGACCTGCCGGAACCGGACGCGCCTGCAGCCGGGGAGGTGACGCTGCGCGTCAAGGCGGTGGCACTCAACCATATCGATCTCTGGGGCTGGCGCGGCATGGCCTTCGCCAAGCGCAAGATGCCGCTGGTCATCGGTGCGGAGGCTTCCGGTGTCGTGGAATCGATCGGCCCGGGTGTCGCCAACGTGCTGCCCGGCCAGCTCGTCTCGATCTACGGCGCGCGCACCTGCGGCCTCTGCAGCCCATGCCGCGAAGGCCGCGACAATCTCTGCGAACATGTCTCCGGCGTGCACGGCTTCCATCTCGACGGCTTTGCGCAGGAGAAGGTCAACCTTCCCGCGCGCCTGTTGGTGCCGGCTCCTCCCGGCGTCGATGCGATCGGTGCAGCGCTTGCTCCCGTCACCTTCGGGACGGTCGAGCACATGCTGTTCGACAATGCCAAGCTCGAACCCGGCGAAACCATTCTCGTCCATGCCGGCGGCTCCGGCATCGGCACGGCGGCGATCCAGCTTGCCAAGAAGATCGGCTGCACCGTCATCACCACGGTCGGTTCGGACGACAAGATCGAAAAGGCCAGGGCGCTCGGCGCCGATCACGTCATCAACTATCGCACCGACCGTTTCGAAGGCGTGGTGCGCAAGCTCACCAAGAAGAAGGGCGTCGACGTCGTCTTCGAACATGTCGGCAAGGACACCTGGGCAGGCTCGATGCTCTGCATGAAGCGCGGTGGGCGCCTCGTCACTTGCGGCTCGACCTCGGGTGTTTCCACAGAGATGAACCTGATGATGCTGTTCCAGCAGCAATTGAAGCTCTTCGGCTCGTTCGGCTGCCGCATGGAGAACATGGCGAATGCGATGCAGAAGATGGGCCGCGGGCTCGTGCATCCCGTCATCGACACCGAGGTCAGCTTCAGCGATATCGACCGGGCGCTCGAGCGGATGGAATCGCGCCAGATCTTCGGCAAGATCATCCTGAAGATGGATTGAGCCCCAAGTGAAGCTGTTCATCACCCGGATCGTCCTGGCGCTCAGGCACTTCCAGCAGTGGCTGGTGGCGCAGGTGATGTTCGGCTTCCTGAATTTCCTGAAGCTGTTTCCGGCCGATGGCGCGATCCGCTTCGCCGACAGGACGATGCGCCGCCTCGGCCGGCTGACCAGCCGCCACAGACTGATGCTGACCAATCTGCGCAACGCCTTTCCTGAGAAGAGCGAGGCCGAGATCGAAGAGATCGCGCTGGCAAGCTGGGGCAATATGGGCCGGCTTGCGGCCGAATACGTCTTTCTCGACCAGCTGTTCGACTATGACCCCGAAAAACCGGAGCCGGGCAGAGTGGAGGTGTCGGGCATCCCGATCTTCCTCGATCTGCGCGACAATCCGCGCCCCTTCATCGTCTTTACCGGCCATACCGCCAATTTTGAGCTGCTGCCGGTGGCGGGGGCCGCCTTCGGACTTCATGTGACCGTGCTCTTCCGGCCGCCGAACAATCCCTATATCGCCAAGAAGGTCTTCGATTTCAGGAGCGCGCGTATGGGCAAGCTGGTGCCCTCGCATGCCGGCTCCTCCTTCGCGCTCGCCCGTCAGCTGGAAGCAGGCCAAGGCGTGGGCGTGCTAGTCGATCAGAAATTCCGCAAGGGGCTGAAGGGGATCTTCTTCGGGCGCGAGGTCAAGACCAATCCGCTGCTGCCGAAGCTGGTGCGCCAGTTCGACTGCGAGGTCTATCCGGCGCGTTGCATCCGTCTGCCCGGTAATCGCTATCGGCTGGAAATCGAGCCGCGGCTGGACATGCCGCGCGACGCCAGAGGCACTCTCGACCTGCCGGCGGCCGCCCAGTTGCTCAACGACAAGGTGGAAAGCTGGGTGCGGGAATACCCGGAGCAGTGGCTTTGGTATCACGACCGCTGGCAGATCAAGCAGACGCTCAGCTCCTAGACTTTCGGCATCATGCTGCAGAAACGTCCACCCTCATTTATGAGCGGTGAAAAGCGGCAGGTGCTCTCGGATTGAAACTGAGGGCACTTCATGTTACCCGTCACCACCAAGACGCGAATAATATTTACCGTAGGGCGCATTCTACAGCGCCGCGCGACTTTTGGACGCGCAAAGGACGCTGTAGTACTTTGAATTGCTGTATACTTTATTTTTAAATCGATTCCGATTTAAGGATAGAATTATGCAGTGGAGATGATGCGCCGTGAGGTTTCGGACTCGTCTCTTGGGACAGTGGGATGGGAGGCGTTTTGCTGGAGCTTTTTCGAGCTTTTTCCTTGCGTTGCACGCAGATCGAGGATGCCATACGGGTGGGCGACGATCAGCGCGTCACGGCGCTCGACCGGCATGTCGAACCGCTGGTCGAGGCCATCCTCGCCCATCGGGCGGTCAATCTGCTCGAAGTCTACATGCAACTGCAGTTTGTGAGCCACTTGATTAGCCAGGACGCCGACGACAGCGCCAGCGTCACCGAGCACACGACGGTGCTTTCCTATCTGCTCGACCGCTATTTCGGCACACATGGCCCAGACTGGCGCGTGCCTTCGCCGCAGGACGTGCGTATCGAGCCGCCGGCAGCCTATGTGCCGGATACCGACAACGGTCAGTTTCTCAATGCTGCGATCCTCGAAACCCTGCCGGACCGCGTCGCGGTGCTGACACGGGATTACCGCTACCTCTATTCCAATCCAGCCAACTGCGCCGATCTCGACAAGAAGCCGATGGAACTCATCGGACGGCACCTTTCCGAATTCATCGGAGAGGAGCTGTTTGCCGCGTGCGCCAAATACAAGCTCGACGCCTGCTTTGCCGGTGAGCAGGTCGACTATGCCTATGAGTGCCCGGGCGGCGGTGCCGGATCGGGGCAGGTGCGCTGTCGCATGTCGCCGTTGCGCGATGCGGGTGGTACGGTGATCGGCGCGCTGCTCGTCATGGAGGATATCGATCGGCAGCGGCCAGCTGGCTGATCCATCGGCTGCCCACGACCAGCCAGCCGCCTTCAGGCCGTCGCCCAGACGGCGAGTTCATACCCGTCGCGGTCGAGGAAGTGGAAGCGGCGGCCGCCGGGAAAATCGGTGATCGGCCGGACGATCGTGCCGCCAGCCCTCTCGACCGACGTCAGCACGTCTTCGAGATCCCTGGCATAGACGACAACAAGCGGGCCGCCCGGCCGCACGGGTCCGTAATCGGTGAAGCCGCCTTTCAGCCGGCCATCGTCGAATTCGCAGTAGTTCGGGCCGTAGTCGGTGAAACGCCAGCCGAAGGCCGAGCCGTAGAAGGCTTTGGCGGCGGCGATGTCGGCGACGTTGAATTCGACATAATCGATGCGGCGATCGTGGTTTTCTGACTTCTCGGCCATCTATCTCTCCATCAGGGCTTTAAGCATGGCGAGATCCTTCTCGACATGGGCGGCATCGGCTGAAAACTGCGCATCGGTCATGCCGGGCAGGCGCAACAGCGTAAACATGACCTCGCAGCCATCGCCGTTCGGCACGATGCGCAGCGCATTATAGACCCTGAGGCCAGATTCGATCGTCACCGTGTGGTCGATCACGCCGAATTCATTGGTGGGCACGAAGCTCACCTTGACGGTGCCCAGCGCGCCATGGGCAATCCAGTCGGCGCCGTTTGGCACGAGGCCGCTCGCAAGTCCGGAGGCCCAGAGCGGCATGTTCTCCGGCTTGCCGGCGAAATCATAGACGTCGCGCCAGTCGCGCTCGATCGATTGGTGGATGATTTTCGCAGGCATCGTCGACATGGCTTGCAGGTCCTTGGCATTTGGTCTGGCTGTAATAACAGGCCGATCCGCGGCGTCTTGAACAAAACGGTCAGCTTGGCCTTTTCGAGATGCTGAGCTGGCCGAGAACGACGGCGGGTGTCAGGCTAGAGAACTCGCCGACCTCGCGCGTCATGTGGGCCTGATCGGCAAAGCCCGCTTCGAGTGCGAGGCTGGCAAGCGGCATCGTGTCCGAGCTGCGGCAGAAGTCGAGGAAACGCTGGAATCGGCGGATCCGTTCCAGCGTCTTCGCGCCATAGCCGAAATGATGGTGGCAGCGGCGGCGTAACTGCCTTTCGCTCATGCCAAGCCGGCCAAACAGACCGGATGCCGGGCGACCGCTGTCGGCGGCGGTGAAGATAATGGCGGCATCCCGGGCAGGTTCGTCCTCATCGCGGATGGCCTCTTCCAGCAAGCGGCCAAACAGCGCCATGGCGACCGAAGGATCGCGACATTCGCCAAGCCGCGCCTCGAATTCGGCCGCGTCCTTCCGGCCGATGTCAGCAAGAGGCACCGAGCAGCCGACAAGCGCCGAAAGCGGCGTCTTCAACCACGGTGCCGCGGCGCCCGGCGCAAAACGTGCGCCGATGACCGTCGCGCCAGGCCGGAGGACGGGAAAGGCCGCTGTCCTGTCGGGACCGGCGACAACCAGCCGGCCATCGATCCAAAGGAGATCGCAATAACCGTCCGGCACGATCGCCACCATTGCCGGTGGTCCGTCATGGAACGCATGCGACCAGAGCCGGCTGAAATGGCGCCGCAGCGGCGGCGGTGGCGCACATTCGCGGTAGCGGCCGGCGCGGGCCGCGAGCAGAGCCGTATCTTTTCGTTTTTCCGAGACCAACGCGATATCTCCCGAAATGTGGATGATACCATCAGATAGGGCATCAAGGGCAGGGCGCGAGAAAACTTGGTTGCCGATGAGCCGGCGCAAGCGGTTGTCGGACAAGCCGGGATATTGCAAGCTTCATTTCATTGGCTTTTGCGAACCGATTAGACCCTTGCGAGACTTGCCGTTTGACCGAGACAGTGCCACAACACCGGTCCAAATGACACATCGGAGGTTTGTCGTGGAAAAGGCAGAAATTGGACTGATCGGTCTTGCGGTCATGGGCTCCAACCTGGCGCTCAACATCGCCGAGAAAGGCAATAAAATTGCGGTCTTCAACCGTACGCCTGAGAAAACCGACGAATTCTACGAAAGCGCCGGCGATCTGAAAAAACAGATCATTCCGTGCAAGACCATCGAAGAGTTCGTCGATGCGATCCGGCCGCCGCGCCCGATCATCATCATGATCAAGGCGGGCGATCCCGTTGACCAACAGATGGAGTTGCTGCGCCCGCATCTGTCCAAGGGCGACATCATGATCGATGCCGGCAACGCCAATTTCCGCGACACCGTCGCCCGCTTCGACCGCTTGAAGAATACCGATCTGACCTTCATCGGCATGGGTGTTTCCGGCGGCGAGGAAGGTGCGCGCCACGGCCCGTCGATCATGGTCGGCGGCACGGAGGAATCCTGGACGCGCGTCGAGAAGGTGCTGACCTCGATCGCCGCCCGCTACAATGACGAGCCCTGTGTCGCCTGGCTCGGCAATGACGGCGCCGGCCATTTCGTCAAGACCATCCATAACGGTATCGAATACGCCGATATGCAGATGATCGCCGAAATCTACGGCATCCTGCGCGACGGCCTCGGCAAGACTGCCTCCGACATCTCCGGCATCTTCGGCGAGTGGAACAAGGGCCGCCTGAACTCCTACCTGATCGAGATTTCCGAGAAGGTGCTTGCCGCCACCGATCCGGTTTCCGGCGGGCCGATGGTCGACATGATCCTCGACAAGGCTGGTCAGAAGGGCACCGGCAAGTGGTCGGCGATCGAGGCGCAGAACATGGGCATTCCGGCGACGGCGATCGAAGCCGCAGTCGCTGCCCGCAGCCTCTCCTCGATGAAGTCGCAGCGCGAAGCCGCCGAAAAGATCTTCGGCAAGCAGGCGGTATCCTTCCCGATCGCTTACGGCCCCGAGCTCAACAAGGATCTGGAGCTGGCGCTGTTTGCCGCCAAGATCGGCGCCTATGCGCAGGGCTTCGCGGTAATGGCGGAAGCGTCGCGCGAGTTCAACTGGTCGCTGCCGATGCCGACGATTGCCAGGATCTGGCGCGCCGGCTGCATCATCCGCTCGCAGTTCCTCGATGAGATCACCTCGGCCTTCACCAAGGCGCCCGACGCAGCAAACCTGATCGTCACGCCGGCCTTCTCCGACATGGTCAAGGAATCGATCCCGGCGCTGCGCCGTGTCGTCACAGCTGCCATTTCGGCAGGCCTGCCGGTGCCGGCGCTGTCCTCGGCACTCACCTATTTCGACGCCTATCGCCAGGGCAGGGGAACCGCCAACCTCATCCAGGCCCAGCGCGATTTCTTCGGCGCCCACGGCTTCGACCGCCTGGATGGCAAGGATTTCCACCACGGCCCCTGGGGCAGCGGTGCCTCGACTTTCTAAGGTTTGCTGAGACGACATCAACGAAGAGCCCGGCCGTCGCGCCGGGCTTTTTCGTGGTTTGAGCCGCTCCGGCGGCGAGCCGTCCGAAAGAGGCCGACGGCGGTGCTGAACCCGGAAGGGCAGGTCTTGGCGCAACTGCCGCTGGACGAACCCGGCTTGCTGGCCTTCGACTTTCCTTGCATAGAATCTGCGAGCGATCAGGATGAGGAATTGACCGAGATGCTTATCCGATATGAAACGCTGGCGGATATCGGTGCGATCCACGATCTGACATCGATTGCCTCTAAGTCGACGCCTTACAGCGACGGCACGGAGGCGGAGATTGTTCGGAGGCTTCGCGCGGCAGGCGATCTGACGATATCGCTGGTTGCTGAAGAAGAAGGCGAGATTCTGGGGCATGTCGCGTTTTCGCCGGTGACAATCGACGGTGGGCATGCGGGATGGTTCGGACTGGGCCCGATATCGGTCAAGCCGGAGAGACAGCGGCAGGGCATCGGCAAGGCGCTGATCGCCAGAGGACTGGAATTGCTGGAGGAGATGGCCGCCAGCGGGTGCGCGCTGATCGGCAATCCCGACATCTATAGCCGCGCCGGATTCAGCAGCGACGGGCAACTACGCTATCTCGATGTCGATAGGCGGCTGGTGCAGTGGATTGTCCTTCGCGGGCCGGCGCCGTGCGGGACGCTTCAATTTTCTGCGGCGTTTGAAGGCTAGCGGCTCCGCTCCAACTTCCAGCAGACGGCGACAACATGTCTAAACGGGCGTGATGATCATCCAGACCGAGCGTCTTAGGCTCCGCATGCCCGACAGGGACGATTTCGCCGCCTATGCGCGGCTGATGGCCTCGCCGCGATCGGTTGGAATGGGCGGGCCGTTTGATCTGCGCGCGGCCTGGGGAATGTTCTGTCACGACGTGGCGCTCTGGCAGCTTTTCGGGCACGGGGCGCTGATGATCGACGTTGCCGAGCCCGGCGAATGCGTCGGGCAGGTCGGGATCAATCATGGGCCGCTCTTTCCGGAAAGGGAACTGGGATGGTTCGTCTATGAGGGCTATGAGGGCAGAGGCTATGCGACCGAAGCGGCCCTGGCGTTACGGGACTGGGCCTTTGCAAGCCTGGGTCTGCCGTCGCTCGTCAGCTATATCGCTCCCGGCAATGCCGCTTCGATTGCCGTTACGGAGCGGCTGGGCGGGCGTCTCGATCTGACTGCACCCCGGACTGATCCCGCGGACCTCGTTTATCGTCATCTCGCGTCCTGAGAAAATGGTCATAGGAACGGCGCTTGGCGGCAGACGTCTCCGTTCTTACATGTTGATCGGTTAGCAAGCGGTGCCGCAAGACAATGGGGATGCCTGATGACGGAGACGAAGCGGGAGCACTGGGACGAGGTCTACCGCACCAAAGCTGCCGACAGCGTCAGCTGGTATCAGCCGACGCCCGAGCCTTCCTTGCGGGCGCTTGACGAGTTGCGGTTGCCGGTTTCGGCCTCGCTGATCGATGTGGGCGGCGGTGCATCGAGCCTTGTCGACCGGCTTGTCGAGCGCGGATGGTCCGATCTCACCGTTCTCGATATCGCCGCGCCGGCGCTCGACCTCGCCAAGGCACGGCTGGGGGACGAGACCGCCCGCGTCGCCTGGGTGATTGATGATGTCACCGCATGGAGACCGGAGCGCCAGTACGACGTGTGGCACGACCGCGCCGTCTTTCACTTCCTCACCGAGCCCGAGCAGCGGCTGGCTTATCGCCACGCGCTCGAAATCGGCACGGCGTCGGGCAGCGCCGTGATCATCGCCACCTTCGCACCGGACGGGCCGGAACGGTGCAGTGGTTTGCCGGTCCAACGTTACGACGCGGCCGCGCTTGCGGGTGAATTCTCGTCTGCCTTCGCGCCTCAGCGCGACTGGCGCGAGGAGCACACGACACCCGGCGGCCGCTGGCAGTCGTTCCAGTGGTGCGTCTTTCGCAGGCGCTGAGCTCTGACTGGCCTATAGCTGGCGTCCGGCGCTGTGTCAGGCAGCCCGACCGGCGCGCGCCAGGCCGTGATCGATGAGCCTCTCGATGATCTCGGCGTAGCCGACGCCGCTTGCCGCCATCGCCTTGGAATACATGCTGATATTGGTAAAGCCGGGGATGGTGTTGATCTCATTGACGAGGAACTGCATGTCGTCCGTCAGGAAAAAGTCGACGCGGGCCATGCCGTCGCAGCCGACCGCCCGGAAGGCCCTTGCGGCCATGTCGCGCATGGCAGCCTCGACATCCTCAGGCAGTTCGGCCGGGACTTTCAGCGCCGCGCCCTTCTCGTCGATATATTTGGCTTCGTAGCTGTAGAAGCCGTGGCTTTCGGCCGGCACGATCTCGCCCGGCCGGGAGACGAAGAGTTCGCCTGCCGCATCCTCCAGCACGCTGAATTCGATCTCGCGGCCGGCAACGAACTCCTCGGCGAGCAGTATCCGATCGTGGCGGAAGGCCTCGGCAAGAGCGCCCGCGAATTCTTGGCTGGCATGAACCTTGGCGACGCCGACCGACGATCCCTGCCGCGCCGGCTTGATGAACAGCGGCAGGCCCAATTCGCCTTCGAGCGCGGCAAGCGATGGAGCCGCGTCCTCCCGGATCGCCACCGCGCGCGCCACCGGCAGACCCGCCGCCTTCAGCAGACGCTTGGCGATGTCCTTGTCTAGCGCTGCGGCCGAGCCGAGGATGCCGCAGCCGGCGAGTGGAACGCGCGCCACCTCCGCCAGACCCTGCACCGATCCGTCTTCGCCATGCAGGCCGTGCAGCACGGGAAACAGGATGTCGATCCCCGGCAATTCATGCGGCGCCCCATGGGCCGGGATTGCCAGCATCCGGCCCTTTCCGCCCGGAACGAGGCAGATTTCGACGCCTGATGACGGTGTCGCTAGTATGCCGCCCTCGAAATTGCTCATCAGCCATTGTCCCTCCCGGGTGATGAAAACGGGGATGGCGTCATATTTTTCGGGCTTGAGCGCGCCCATGACGTTGGTTGCCGAAAGGATGGAAACCTCATGCTCGGCCGAGCGGCCGCCGAAGAGCACGGCGATGCGCAGCCTGTTTGGGGAAGGGGTCATGCAAGCCTCCGAAGCGATCTGGTGTTGAAAAGGTCAGGCGTCGACAGATATGCCGCGATTGGCGAAGAAGCAGTCGAAGAGGGCGAGCGGCAGCGTCACATCGGCCTGGCTCGCCTCGTCATGGCCGGACGGGTTGTGGAAGCGGATCGTCTCGTCGCTTGCTGACGTCACCAGCACCAGATGGCCGCCCTTCGATGGTGGCTGACGCTCCGGCCAGCGGATGCCCGAATGCACCGAGGCGATGAAGAAGCGCCGTTTCGATAGAAGCTCCGGAATGGCCGGTGTCTCGACGCCTGTCATCGTCTCCGCACTCAGCGCGAATCGGTCAGCGGCGAAGCGGACGAAGGGTGCGTAGATCAGCCCCTTGATCGAGGCATCGATCTCGTTGACGACATAACCGCCATAGGCCGTGCAGGCGCGGGCAAGCTCGAGGGTCGGATGGATCTCGCCGCGGGCGGCAAGCATCATCTTCAGGCAGGCCATGCCGCAGACATTGACCGCCCAGCGCGCATATTCCTCGATCGTGCCGGCGCCCGAACGGCGCCAGAGCGGATCACGCAACAGGGCCTGCGATCCCTCAGCAAGCACCGGCAGCGTCATGCCAGGTGTTTCCCATTGGCTGAAATAGGGCACGCCGCTCGGCTGCATTCTGTCGATCTCCCTGACACGCTGGTGAGATGGCAGGCAATCTTGGCTTTTTTCGAGGCGATGCCGCGCTTGCGATCAGCGCGGTGAAGTCCGTGGGAGAGCTGAGATCATTGCGCGGCTGGAACCGATTTGGACCGCCGAAGATGAGTTTTCCGGCGTCAGCCGGGAAGTCCGACGGGTCGCGCTTCTCAATCCGTGCTATTTCCCGCTTTCCGGCCAGATCGGCTGGCTGATGCTCTGCAGCAGTTCCGGTTCGACGCCGTCGATGCGGGCGATGACGGCTTTGGCCATTTCGCGGCCAGCCTGGCGCACGTCTTCCTGTACAGTGATGATCTCGGGGCGGATCCAGTTCAGGATCGGCACCGATTGCTTCGACACCATGTCGAGATCGCGGCCGAGCGCCTTGCCGGCAGCCTCGATGCCGGCATTGACGGCAATCGCCGCGCTGCCGGCCGAACAGACGATGCCGTCAGGGGCGTTTTCCGAGCGCATCATCACTTCGACGACGTCGCGGATATCGGCAAGCGGCGCATCGCTGTTGATACGCAGCGGCACTTCCTCGGCGCCGTAATCGTGCAGGCCGGTCTGGAAGCCGATGCGGATGTGGGCGTAATAGGTGAGCTTGCTTGGCGGCTGCAACAGGGCGATGCGGCGTCGGCCGCGCTTGACGAGCCGTTCCACCGCCTGGTGGGCGAAGGCTTCGTTGTTGAAATCGTGGAAGGGGTGGGTGAGACCCGCATCGGTGCGCCCATGCGTGGCGAAGGGCATGCCGCGCTCGGTCAGCAGACGCACGCGCGGATCGTCCGGCTCGATGCGCGAGATGATGACGCCGTCGGCCGAACCGGTATCGAGGATGTAGCGCACCGGCAGCATCGGATCCTTGCTGTGGGAATGCGGCGTGACAACGATATGATAGGGTGTGCCGGACAGGACCTCGGAAATGCCGAAGACCATCTGGCTCGAAAAGCCCATGATCTCTTCATCAATGCTGAGGACGAGGGCGATGACGTTGGTCTTGCCAGTGCGCAGGCGCACACCGGCCCTGTTCGGCTGGTAGCCGAGTTGGCGGGCGACCATGCGCACCCGCTCCTTGGTCTCCCCTCCGATGTCAGGCGCATCCTTCAGGGCGCGCGATACCGTCGTCACGCCGAGACCGGTCATGAAGGCGATCGTCTTCAACGTCGGGCGCTCGCGCGCCGTCGGCGTCGATACCGCTTGCCCGAAATTTCCCTTGTTTTCCATCCCTGTAGGCCTGCCTCGCGCGAATTGGTGTCGCTTATAGAGGCTTTTTCAAGCGCCGTAAGCCCGCCGCCTGCCAAAATCGCGCCTCCCTAAGGAATGCAATCTGTAACGATACAGTAGAAATGTCGAGGGCTTTTTCTTGTGTGCTTTGCAGCATTGTACGCATAGGTTGAATCCGTCGCTCAAGCTTTGTTTTTTTGCGCTTGCGAAAGGAATAAGGCGAAAGAAAAACCGATTGGCAAAATTTTCTCTGTGTTTTCATTGTGATAATCTGACTGCTCGATTCCGAGGGCGCATGACAAGATGCCGGCTTTAAGCTAATGACCGTCCGACCAGAAACAGGCACAAGTAGCAATTCCGCCTGTCGTGGAAAAATTTGCAGGCGGACGGTTGCGTGCTGAAATCGATTGATCTAAGTTTTTCCGGCAACGTTTCAGTGAGGGAGGAAAACTCATGAAAATCCGTATTATGGCAGCAATGCTTGCCGCTTCGGTCGCGCTTCCGTTCGGAGCCGCCAACGCCACCGATCTCGAAGTCACGCATTGGTGGACATCAGGTGGCGAATCGGCCGCCGTCGCCGAGCTGGCTAAGGCATTCGACGCCACCGGCAACCACTGGGTCGACGGCGCAATCGCCGGTTCCGGCGGCACTGCCCGTCCGATCATGATCAGCCGCATCACCGGCGGCGACCCGATGGGCGCCACGCAGTTCAACCATGGCCGCCAGGCTGAGGAACTCGTCCAGGCCGGCCTGATGCGCGACCTGACCGACGTGGCGACCGCAGAGCACTGGAAGGACATCATCCGTCCGGCGAGCCTGCTCGATTCCTGCACCATCGACGGCAAGATCTATTGCGCGCCCGTCAACATCCACTCCTGGCAGTGGCTGTGGCTTTCGAATGCCGCCTTCAAGAAGGCCGGCGTCGAGGTTCCGAAGAACTGGGACGAGTTCGTCGCTTCCGCTCCGGCTCTCGAAAAGGCCGGCATCATTCCGCTCGCCGTCGGCGGTCAGCCGTGGCAGGCGACAGGCGCGTTCGACGTGCTGATGGTTGCGGTTGCCGGCAAGGATACCTTCAACAAGGTCTTCAAGGACAAGGACGCGAAGGTTGCTGCCGGTCCTGAAATCGCCAAGGTCTTCAAGGCGGCCGACGATGCGCGGCGCATGGCCAAAGGCAGCAACGTCCAGGACTGGAACCAGGCCACCAACCTCGTCATCACAGGCAAGGCCGGCGGTCAGATCATGGGCGACTGGGCGCAGGGTGAATTCGCGCTCGCCGGTCAGAAGGCCGGTACCGATTATACCTGCCTGCCGGGCCTCGGCGTCAACGAGATCATCTCGACCGGCGGCGACGCCTTCTATTTCCCGCTGCTGAAGGACGCCGAAAAGTCCAAGGCGCAGGCCGTGCTTGCCAAGACCTTGCTCGATCCCAAGACCCAGGTTGCCTTCAACCTGAAGAAGGGTTCGCTGCCGGTTCGCGGCGACGTCGATCTCGCCGCCGCCAACGATTGCATGAAGAAGGGTCTCGAAATCCTGGCCAAGGGCAACGTGATCGAGGGCACCGACCAGTTGCTTTCGGCAGACAGCCAGAAGCAGAAGGAAGACCTCTTCTCCGAATTCTTCGCCAATCCGTCGATGACGCCTGAGGACGCTCAGAAGCGTTTTGCTGGGATCATCGCTTCGGCTGATTGATCGCTAGATTCGCCGCCTTTGCGATCCGGCTTCTCAAGAGCCGGATCGTGTCCCCGGACTGATGTTCGGCTGGCGGCGTCTTTCCGGCATCCCCGGCAAATCCCGGGGGCAGGGATGGGCAGACGGGCCAGGCTTGTTCTGTCACCGGTCGCAGTTGCGATTTGAGGAGAAGTGTTCATGACAGGTCAAGCGCAAGCAGGCCGGCCAATCAAGTTACTGCGCAATCTGAATGCCAAGATTGCGTCCATTCCGATGATCCTGACAGCGCTGGTGATTTTTGTCGGCGGCACGCTCTGGACCGTCTTTTATTCCTTCACGAATTCGAAGCTCCTTCCGCGATTGAGCTTCGTCGGCATTGATCAGTATGAGCGGCTTTGGGCCGCACCGCGCTGGGTAACGGCGATCGAGAATCTGGCTCTCTACGGCGTTCTTTCGCTGATCTTCAGCCTGGTCATCGGTTTCCTGCTTGCTGCGCTGATGGATCAGAAGATCCGTTTCGAAAATACGTTCCGCACCATCTTCCTCTACCCCTTCGCGCTGTCCTTCATCGTGACGGGCCTCGTCTGGCAGTGGATTCTGAATCCCGATTTCGGCATTCAGTCGGTTGTGCGTTCGCTCGGCTGGACGAGCTTCACCTTCAATCCGCTCTATACGCCCGAAATTGTCATCTACGGCATCCTGATCGCGGCGCTATGGCAGGGAACGGGTCTGGTCATGTGCCTGATGCTTGCCGGCTTGCGCGGCATCGACGAGGACATCTGGAAAGCGGCGCGCGTCGACGGCATTCCGATGTGGAAGACCTATCTCTTCATCGTCATTCCGATGATGCGGCCGGTCTTCATCACGACGATCGTCATCATCGCTTCCGGTATCGTCAAGGTCTACGATCTTGTCGTCGCCCAGACATCTGGCGGTCCCGGCATCTCCTCGGAAGTGCCAGCGAAATATGTCTACGACTACATGTTCCAGGCACAGAACCTGGGGCAGGGCTTCGCCGCCTCGACGATGATGCTGGTGACGGTCGCGATCATTATCGTCCCGTGGGCCTATTTGGAATTCGGAGGAGGGCGCAAGCGTGGCTGATACAGGAACTCTCAATACCGTTGCCGCTGGCATCGACGCCGTTGCACCGAGACTCGGCGAAGGTCCGAGCGGCGCTAAGCCGCGCCGGGCGCTGTCGTCGCGCAACATCATGCTCTACGGCACGCTGACTGTTGCGGCACTCTATTATCTGCTGCCGCTCTACGTGATGGTCGTGACTTCGCTGAAGGGCATGCCGGAAATCCGCCTCGGCAACATTTTCTCGCCGCCGATGGAGATCACCTTCGAACCTTGGGTGAAGGCCTGGGCGGAGGCCTGCACCGGGCTCAATTGCGATGGACTGTCGCGCGGGTTCTGGAATTCGGTGCGCATCACGGTGCCGTCGGTCATCATCTCGATCGCCATCGCCTCGGTGAACGGCTATGCATTGGCAAACTGGCGCTTCAAGGGGTCCGAGCTGTTCTTCTCGATCCTCATCGTCGGGGCGTTCATTCCCTATCAGGTGATGATCTATCCGATCGTCATCATCCTTCGCGAAATCGGCCTTTACGGCACGCTGAGCGGCCTCGTCATCGTGCATTCGATCTTCGGCATGCCGATCCTGACGCTGCTGTTTCGCAATTATTTCGTGTCCTTGCCGGAAGAGCTGTTCAAGGCGGCACGCGTCGACGGCGCGGGTTTCTGGCAGATCTTCCTGAAGATCATGGTGCCGATGTCGCTGCCGATCTTCGTCGTCGCTATGATCTTGCAGGTGACCGGTATCTGGAACGACTTCCTGTTCGGTGTGGTCTTCACCCGGCCGGATACCTATCCGATGACCGTGCAGCTCAACAACATCGTCAATTCCGTCCAGGGCGTGAAGGAATACAACGTCAACATGGCCGCGACGATCCTGACGGGTCTCGTGCCGTTGATCGTCTATTTCGTGTCGGGACGGCTTTTCGTCCGTGGCATCGCCGCCGGCGCAGTGAAGGGTTGATCCCATGAACATGAATTCAAGTGTCTCCAACTCAAGTGTCTCCATCAGGGATCTGTCGCTGAATTTCGGCTCGGTCAGCGTCCTCAAGGACCTGAACCTCGACATCAACGACGGCGAATTCCTGGTGCTGCTCGGTTCGTCCGGCTGCGGCAAGTCGACCTTGCTGAACTGCATTGCCGGCCTGCTCGACGCCTCGGAAGGGCAGATCTTCATCAAAGGCAAAAACGTCACCTGGGAAGAGCCGAAGGACCGCGGCATCGGCATGGTCTTCCAGTCCTATGCGCTTTATCCGCAGATGACGGTTGAAAAGAACCTCTCCTTCGGCCTTCGCGTCGCCAAGGTGCCGCAGGCCGAGATCGACAAGCGCGTGGCGCGTGCCTCCGAGATCCTGCAGATTCAGCCGCTCTTGAAGCGCAAGCCGGCCGAGCTTTCCGGCGGCCAGCGCCAGCGCGTGGCGATCGGCCGGGCGCTGGTTCGCGATGTCGACGTCTTCCTGTTCGACGAGCCGCTGTCCAACCTCGACGCCAAGCTGCGCTCGGAATTGCGCGTCGAAATCAAGCGCCTGCACCAGTCGCTGAAGAACACGATGATCTACGTGACGCACGACCAGATCGAGGCGCTGACGCTCGCCGACCGTATCGCCATCATGAAGAGCGGTATCATCCAGCAACTCGACGATCCGACGACGATCTACAACAAACCACGCAATCTCTTCGTCGCCGGCTTCATCGGCTCGCCGTCGATGAACTTCCTGCACGGCGAGTTGGTCAGCACAGGCGACGGCATTGCCTTTTCTGCCAACGGCGTCATTTTCTCGCTCGCTGCCTACGACGCCAGCGAGACGCTGCAACCCGGCCGCAAGGTGGTGCTCGGCGTTCGCCCCGAGCACATCAAGGTCAACGAGAATGCCGGCGGCGAAGAACATGACGCCACTGTCGATATCGAGGAGCCGATGGGCGCGGACAACCTTCTGTGGCTGAAACATGCCGGTCACACGATGTCGGTACGGGTCAACGGCGCGCGCCGCTTCAACGTCGGAGCCAAGGTGAAACTGAACTTCGACATGACGGTCGCCTCGGTCTTCGATGCCGAGAACGAGTTGCGACTTTAGAGATTTTTGCGGGCGGGGCCGGATGGTGTCGCCTGCTTGCTGCAAGGCTGTTTGTATGAATTCGACCGATGCTCAACCCTTCCTCAGGCGGGGGCAAGCTTGGCAAGATGCTTGCTCCGCTCTTCGTCATTCTCGGGCTTGACCCGAGGATCCATGCCGCAACTGCCGATGGATGCCGTGTGGATGCTCGGGTCAAGCCCGAGAATGACGGAGCGCGGGGCGGATGGAAGGGTCATGACGAACGACAATTACCGGACGGCGACCATGCGCGGTCCATTTCAAAAACGTAATTCGGAAACGATATCGTGACGCAACAATCGACCACCTCCAACATCGATCTTTCCGGTTCGTGGCAGCTCGCCTCCGTCGACGGCGAAATTCGCACCGCAATCATGCTGCCGGGCGACGTGCACACAGCGCTCCACCGCGCAAGCCTGATCCCCGACCCCTATTTCGGCCGCAACGAGGAAAAGGTGCAGTGGGTTGCCGAGCGCGAATGGGCGGTCGTGCGCAGCTTCACGCTTCCGGAGGTCGACGGCGACTGGTATCTCGATATCGATTATCTCGACACGGTCGCCAGCGTCTACGTCAATGGCTTTCTGGCGCTGGAAGCCGACAACAGCTTCCGCCGCTACCGGCCCGATGTCTCCAGCATGCTGAAATCAGGCGACAACTCGATCCGCATCGTCTTTGCCTCCAACATCGCCATCGGGGCCGAGCGGCAGAAGAAGCAGCCCTTCTACATTCCCTACAGTACCGGCAATTCACCGATTCCAGACGGCAATATGCTGCGCAAGCCGCAATGCCATTTCGGCTGGGACTGGAATATCGCCATCGCGCCGTTCGGCCTCTACGGCATGATCGCGCTGAAAAAACTCGAGACCGCGCGCATCGAGCATGTGGTCACCCGCCAAACCCATAATTTCGATGGTTCAGTCGATTTGACGGTGACGGCGACGCTGTTTTCCAAGGGGCCAAGCGTTGCCCAGGTCTATTTCGATCTCGACGGCGAGCGGGTGCGGCTCGATGTCGGGGTCCATGGCGAGACCCATGTCAACCATCTCTTTCATATCGACAATCCGCGCCTATGGTGGCCATCGGGCAGCGGCGACCAGGCGCTCTACAGGCTGTCCGTCGAATTGCCGACCGATGAGGTGACGAAGCAGATCGGTCTTCGCACCATCGAGCTGATCACCACGCCGGATGCATCAGGCAGCCGCTTCGCCTTCAAGGTCAACGGCCGCGAAATCTTCTGCCGCGGCGCCAACTGGATTCCGGCAGACGCGCTGTTTTCGCTCTCTTCGCCTGGAAAGACCGAGGACCTGCTGCAATCGGCCAAGGCCGCCAACATGAACATGATCCGCGTCTGGGGTGGTGGCTTCTACGAGCAGGATCATTTCTACGATCTCTGCGACCGGCTGGGCCTGATGGTCTGGCAGGACTTCATGTTCGCCTGCAACCTTTACCCTTCGACCGAAGACTTCCTCGACAATGTGACGATCGAGGTCGGTTACCAGGTGCGGCGGCTCTCCTCGCATCCTTCGATCGTGCTTTGGTGCGGCGACAACGAGCTGGTCGGGGCACTCACCTGGTTCGAAGAGTCCCGCAAGGACCGCGACCGCTATCTCGTCTCCTACGACCGGCTCAACCGCACGATCGAGCAGGCGGTGAAAAAGGCGCTGCCCGGGGCGCTCTGGTGGCCGTCGAGCCCGGCTTCGGGTTATCTCGATTTCGGCGATGCTTGGCATGCGGACGGCTCCGGCGACATGCATTACTGGTCGGTCTGGCACGAGAACAAGTCGTTCGACAATTATCGTTCGGTGCGCCCGCGCTTCTGCTCGGAATTCGGCTTCCAGTCCTATACCTCACTGCCCGTCATCAAGACCTATGCCGAGGAGAAGGACATGAACGTCGCTTCCCCGGTCATGGAGCTGCACCAGAAGAATGCTGGCGGCAACGAGCGCATCGCCGGCACGATGTTCCGCTATTTCCGCTTCCCCAAGGATTTTCCGAACTTCGTCTATCTCTCGCAGATCCAGCAGGGGCTGGCGATCAAGACGGCGGTGGAATACTGGCGGTCGCTCAAACCCCATTGCATGGGTACGATCTACTGGCAGCTGAACGACACCTGGCCGGTCGCCTCGTGGTCGAGCCTCGACTATGGCGGCCGCTGGAAGGCGATGCATTATCTCGTCAAGCGCTTCTTCCAGCCGGTCGCGGTCGCCGCCATTCCTTCCGACGACGGAAAGACGATCCGCTTCTCGCTGGTCAACGACACGCTTGCCGATGTCAACGTCGATCTTTCGATCTCGATCCTGACGATGAAGGGCGAGCGTCGGCATCTCAAGGACGTGCAGGCCATGTGCTCGCCGGATGCGGCAGTGACGGCGGCGAGCGTCGACATCGCCGATATTCCCGAGGGCACGCTGTTGGCCTGGAATTTCACCGCGTCGAACGGCATGGGCGGCGAGGGGCACTATATCCACGGCACCTATAAGGCATTGGAATTGGAGCCTTCGGGCCTGACCGTTACCCACGAATATGTCGAGGAGAGCGGCGCGATCGATATCAATGTCACCGCGAGGGGGCTTGCGCTCTTCGTGATGATCGAGACCGAGACGGACGGCAAATATTCCGACAACGCCTTCGATCTTGCGGCCGGCGAAAGCCGCTGCATCACCTTTACTCCGGCACGGCCGCTCGATCGCGGCGCGCTTCCGGAGTTCCGGTTCTATGACCTGCATTCCTGCCAGTCGGCGGATTGATCTTTGCAAGAATGGGCACGAGGCCCAAGGAGAACATGATGACGAAACTCAGCTACCAGCTTTATAGCGCCCGCAACTTCCAGCCCTATTCGGCGATTTTCGAAAAGCTTGGCAAGGCAGGTTATGCCGAGGTCGAGGGCTTCGGCGGCATCTATGCCGATCTCGACGATGCCGGCCTGAACAGCCTTCGCGCCGATCTCGACAAGAACGGCCTGCTCATGGCGACCGGTCATTTCAGCCCTGATTTCCTGGAGAAGGACGTGCAGAAGTCGCTGAACATTGCCAAGATTCTCGGCATGGATTCGATCTATGCGCCGCATCTGGCCGCCGACCAGCGCCCCTCCGACGCCGCCGGCTGGGTCGCCTTCGGCAAGCGCCTGCAGGAGATGAGCAAGCCCTATAAGGATGCCGGCTACGAATTCGGCTGGCACAATCATGACTTCGAATTCTTCAAGCTGCAGGACGGCTCGCGGCCGATCGAGCGCATCTTCGAAGGCGCGCCTGACATTTCCTGGGAAGCCGACATCGCTTGGGTCATCCGCGGCGGCGGCGATCCCTTCGCCTGGGTCGAAAAGCTCGGACCGCGCATCACCGCCGTGCACGTCAAGGACATCGCGCCGGCCGGCGAAGCGACGGATGAGGACGGCTGGGCCGATGTCGGCCACGGCAAGGTCGAGTGGGCGAAGCTGATGGCGGCGCTACGCGCCACCAAGGCCAAACACTTCGTCGTCGAACATGACAACCCTAAAGATATCGACCGCAATATCAGCCGCTCGATTGCATCCTTCCAGACTTATTGAGGCACATCATGACCAGGGAACTTGGCGTCGGCATCATCGGATGCGGCAACATCTCCACCACCTACTTTTCGCTGGCACCGCTCTTCAGAGGGCTGAAGGTGCTGGCCTGCGCCGATATCAACGTCCAGGCGGCCGAGGCGCGCGCCAAGGAATATGGCGTCAAAGCGCAGACGATCGACGCGCTTCTCGCCAATGACGAGATCGACGTCGTCGTCAACCTGACGATCCCGGATGCGCATTTCCGCGTGTCGAAGGCGATCCTCGAGGCCGGAAAACACGTCTATTCCGAAAAGCCGCTGGTGCTTTCACTCGAAGAGGGCGAGGAGCTTCGCCGCATCGCCAAGGCAAAGAACCTTGCCGTCGGCTGCGCGCCGGACACTTTCCTCGGCGGCGCCCATCAGCTCGCCCGCAAGTTCATCGACGACGGCGGCATCGGCCGGGTGACGTCGGGCGCCTGCTACGTGATGAGCCCCGGCATGGAAATGTGGCATCCGAACCCGGATTTCTTCTTCCTGCCGGGGGGCGGCCCGATCCTCGATCTCGGCCCTTATTACATCGCCAACCTGATCAACCTGATCGGCCCGGTCAAACGTGTCGGCGGCATGACCTCGATGGCGTCGCCGACCCGGACGATCACCAGCCAGCCGCGCAACGGCGAGCTTATCCCGGTCAAGACGCCGACGACGATCCAGGCGCTGCTCGAATTCGTCAACGGCGCCACCGTGACGCTGACGGCGAGCTGGGACGTCTGGTCGCATCGTCATGCCAACATGGAGCTCTACGGCACCGACGGCTCGCTCTACGTGCCGGATCCGAACTTCTTCGGTGGTGTTGTCGAGGCAAGCGGCCGCGACAAGGAGATCAAGCCGCTCGACGCCTGGGAGCATCCGTTCGGCAAGATCAACCAGGAAAGCCCGAACGGATCGCGCGCCAATTACCGCACCGCCGGTCTTGCCGACATGGCGATGGCACTGATCGAGGGCCGCGACGCGCGCTGCTCACTCGACCGCACCCTGCACGGCGTCGACGTCATGACCTCGATCCTGAAATCGGGCGAGGAAGGCCGTTTCATCGACCTGAGCACGACCTGCACCCAGCCGGCCGCGCTTGGCATCGAAGAGGCGCAGGCGCTGTTGAAGTGATAGGGTGATGCCCGGGGGTCTGCCCGGCACCCGTCCAACTCGTCATCCTCGGCCTTGTGCCGAGGATCTGCAAACAGCGCGGCAGATGTTCGGCACGAGGCCGAGCGTGACGAAAGTACAGGGTGTTCGCCAAAATCGCTTGTGGTGTATGAAGCAGGCACTCGCGGACCATCAAGACCGATATTTTAGCAAGGAGAGTCTCATGAGCTGGCAACCAGCCGCAGACCGTTATTCGAAAATGAAATACAACCGCACGGGCCGCTCCGGCCTGAAGCTGCCGGCCGTCTCGCTCGGCCTCTGGCACAATTTCGGCGGCGACACGTCGCATGACCGCAAGATCGACATGTGCCGCACCGCCTTCGATCTCGGCATTACCCATTTCGACCTCGCCAACAATTACGGTCCGCCTCCCGGCAGCGCCGAGACCGCCTTCGGCGAGATCCTGCGCACCGAATTTTCCGGGCTTCGCGACGAGCTGATCATCTCGTCCAAGGCCGGTTACGACATGTGGCCGGGACCCTATGGCGAGTGGGGCAGCCGAAAATACCTGATCGCCTCCTGCGACCAGAGCCTGAAGCGCATGGGCCTCGACTATGTCGATATTTTCTATTCACACCGTTTCGACCCGGACACGCCGCTCGAAGAAACCTGCGGCGCGCTCGACTATATCGTCCGTTCCGGCCGGGCGCTCTATGTCGGCATCTCCTCCTATAATTCGCAGCGGACGCGCGAAGCCGCCGCGATCCTCAAGGATCTCGGCACGCCGTGTCTGATCCATCAGCCGAGCTATTCGATGCTCAACCGCTGGGTCGAGAACGACCGGCTGCTCGATACGCTCGATGAGGTCGGCATGGGCTCGATCGTGTTCTCGCCGCTTGCCCAGGGCATGCTGACGACGAAATATCTCGGCGGCATTCCCGAAGATAGCCGTGCGGCGCAGAACCATTTTCTCAAGAGGGACTACATCCGTCCTTCGATCATCGACAATATCCGCAAGCTCAACGAGATCGCCGAAAGACGCGGCCAGACCCTGGCGCAGATGGCGATCGCCTGGGTGCTGCGCGGCGGACGCGTGACCTCAGCGCTGATCGGCGCCAGCCGCTCGTCGCAGATCGTCGATTGCGTCAAGGCGCTGGATAATCTTGAATTCGCGGCCGAGGAGCTTGCCGAGATCGACGTCTATGCCCGTGAGGCGGATATCAATCTTTGGGCGAAGTCGGCGGAACGGGAATAGGAAGGTCGAGCCGGAGTTTGCAGGACACTTCCGCCAACTCCCTCATTCCTGTGACCTCAGGGCTTTGCCCGAGGGATGTCACAGAAATCCAGCCGCCGCGCGTCGGCGCGGCGAAGAGAGTTCTTTCAGCCCAAGAACTTGGGCTGGCTGGATCTCTGTAACGAGCACAGAGATGAGGGTGGAGGACGAATTGGTGACATATCCCGGCCCACTTCTGACGTACGTACCACAACAATAACCTCGGAGGAGCCGCCCATGATCCGCAATCCCATCCTGCCGGGGTTCAACCCCGATCCGTCGATCTGCCGCGTCGGCGCGGATTACTACATCGCCACCTCGACATTCGAATGGTATCCCGGCGTGCAGATCCACCATTCGCGCGACCTGGTGAACTGGACGCTGGTGCGCCGGCCGCTGGAGCGCCGATCACAGCTCGACATGCGCGGCAATCCCGACAGCTGCGGCATCTGGGCGCCGTGTCTTTCCTATGCCGACGGGCAGTTCTGGCTGGTCTATACCGATGTCAAGCGTTTCGACGGCAGTTTCAAGGATGCGCCGAACTACATCGTGACGGCGCCCTCGATCGAGGCCGAATGGTCGGATCCCGTCTATGTCAACTCCTCCGGCTTCGATCCCTCGCTGTTCCACGACGATGACGGCCGCAAGTGGTTCCTCAACATGCAATGGAACCACCGCACCGAGAGCTATGGCGGCTCGCCAAAATCGCCGGCCTTCGATGGCATCCTGCTGCAGGAATGGGACCCGGCGACGAAGGCGCTGACGGGGCCGATCAAGAATATCTTCGCCGGCAGCCCGCTCGGCCTCGTCGAGGGCCCTCATCTCTTCAAGAAGAACGGCTGGTATTATCTGACCACCGCCGAGGGTGGCACCGGTTACGACCACGCCGTCACCATGGCGCGCTCGCGCAACATCGACGGACCCTATGAGATGCATCCGAACATGCATCTTATCACCTCCAAGGACCATCCGGGCGCGGTGCTGCAGCGGGCAGGGCACGGCCAATATGTCGAAACATCAGACGGTGAGGCCTATCACACCCATCTTTGCGGCCGGCCGCTGCCGCCGAAGCGGCGCTGCACGCTGGGGCGAGAGACATCCTTACAGAAATGCGTCTGGCGCGACGACGACTGGCTCTATCTCGAAAATGGCACCTCAGTGCCCGATGTCGATGTGCCGGGCCTTTTTAATGCCGTGCCTGCGGAAAGGCCGATGCGCAGCGAATACAGCTTCGACGGCGGCGCGCTGCCTGCCGATTTCCAATGGCTGCGCACGCCCGAGCCCGCGCGCATCTTCAACCTGACGGACCGCCCGGGCCATCTCAGGCTGATTGCGCGCGAAAGCATCGGCTCCTGGTTCGAGCAGTCGCTGGTCGCCCGTCGACAGGAACATCACAGCTTCCGCGCCGAAACCGTGGTCGAGTTCTCGCCCGACACCTATCAGCAAGTGGCAGGGCTGACGCACTACTATAACCGCCATAAATTTCACGCCGTCGCGGTAACGCTGCACGAAACACTCGGCCGTTGCGTGACAATCCTCTCCTGCAACGGCGACTATCCGAACGGCCGCTTGAGCTTTCCGGCCGAAAGCGGTGTGGCGATCGCTGCCGAGGGCCGCGTGCAGCTCGCCATGGAAATCCGCGAGAACGACCTGCAATTCTTCTGGCAGACCGAAGGCAAGGGCGCCTGGCAGCCGATCGGTCCGGTCCTCGACGCCGGCATGATTTCCGACGAAGGCGGACGCGGCGAACACGGCTCCTTCACCGGCGCCTTTGCCGGTGTGTTTGCCTTCGATACGTCGGGGCGAGGGAAGGTCGCGGATTTCGACTGGTTCAATTATGACGAGTTGTGAGGGGCACTTCCTGCCACCCGCCCTCGTCCTTCGAGGCTCCGGCCTTTGGCCTACGCCCCGCACGCAAAAAGAAAGCCGGCGCAAGGCCGGCTAAGACGAACGCGGCTGAACAGGGGATGCTGGCCGGTTCCAAGCACTTCGTGACTGAACAATAACTTTCACTACATGCCGAGGCAGCGAAAAAGGGTGCAACGAGAACACCGGAGACGGCTCCGCAAAAGGGTGGGCGGCGGGGCGGATGCCGTGCTGGCCTCGGCTTTCTTATCGGACATCAAGATCACCGGATGATGACATCCGAAACCGGCTGCTGTCTTTCTTTTCGCCGAAGGGATCAGCTCGTTTCAAAGATCCGATGCCGGCTATGTCGGCGGGCCGGCTGCGTTAACGGCCATGGTGTTAGCAGGGCGCGAATGCTGTGTTCACGTCTCCAAGGATGTCAAAGCGTCATGAAGGGCCTATATAGCGGGCCAAAAGTAACATCTGAGAATCCGCAAGAGTATCGCATGGCCCCCATCATATCCGTTCAGAATCTCACCAAGACCTACGCCAATGGGTTCGAGGCCCTGAAAGGCATCAACCTCGACGTCGAGAAGGGCGAGATCCTGGCGCTGCTCGGGCCGAACGGTGCGGGCAAGACGACGTTGATTTCGATCATCTGCGGCATCGCCAATCCGAGCGGCGGCCAGGTGCTGGTCGCCGGCCACGATGTCGTGAAGGATTTCCGCGCCACCCGCGGAATGATCGGGCTGGTGCCGCAGGAGCTGACCACCGATCAGTTCGAGACGGTGTTCAATACAGTCAGTTTCTCGCGCGGGCTGCACGGCAAGAAAGCCAATCCCGCCCATATCGAGAAGGTGCTGCGCGCACTTTCGCTCTGGGACAAGAAGGACAATATGCTGCGCCAGCTGTCGGGCGGCATGAAGCGGCGAGTGTTGATCGCCAAGGCGCTCTCGCATGAGCCGGATATCCTTTTCCTCGACGAGCCGACCGCCGGCGTCGACGTGACGCTGCGCAAGGACATGTGGAATGTCGTTCAGGAGCTTCGGGCCTCGGGCGTCACCATCATCCTGACCACCCATTATATCGAGGAGGCCGAGGAGATCGCCGACCGCGTCGGTGTGATCAATGGCGGCCAATTGCTGCTCGTCGAAGACAAGGTGGCGCTGATGGCCAAGCTCGGCCGCAAGCAGCTGATTCTCGATCTCACCGAGCCGCTCGAGCGGCTTCCGGATTGTTTTGCCGGCAACGGACTGACACTGGAAGTCGGCGGCAGCCGGCTGACTTACGATTTCGACGCCGACAACGAGCAGGAGAGCATCGCGACGCTGCTGACCCGGCTGGGTGAAAACAATATCCATTTCAAGGATCTCTCGACGCGGCAGAGCACGCTGGAAGACATCTTCGTGGCGCTGGTAGGAGCAGACAAATGAACGTCGAGGCGATCAAATCGATCTATTTCTTCGAGATGGCGCGCACGCGCCGCACGCTGCTGCAAAGCGTCATCTCGCCCGTCATTTCGACCTCGCTCTATTTCATCGTCTTTGGCGCCGCGGTCGGCTCGCGCATCCAGGAGGTGGAGGGCGTATCCTACGGCGCCTTCATCACGCCGGGCCTCATCATGCTGACGCTGCTCGGCCAATGCATCAGCAACGGCTCCTTCGGGATCTATTTCCCGAAATTCACCGGCACGATCTATGAGGTGCTGTCGGCGCCGGTGGCGATGACGGAGATTCTGCTCGGTTATGTCGGGGCGGCGGCAACCAAGGGGATGCTCATCGGCTTCATCATCCTCCTGACAGCCAATCTCTTCGTCGATGTCAGGATCGAACATCCCTTCATGATGATCCTGTTCTTCCTGCTGACGGCAATCACCTTCAGCCTGTTCGGCTTCATGATCGGCATCTGGGCCGGCAATTTTGAACAGCTGAACCTCATTCCCATGCTGGTCGTGCCGCCGCTGACCTTCCTTGGCGGCAGCTTCTATTCGGTCAATATGCTGCCGCCGTTCTGGCAGGCGGTCAGCCACCTCAATCCGGTGCTCTATCTCGTCAGCGGCTTCCGCTGGAGTTTTTACGGGATCGCCGATGTCAACCCGGCGATCAGCCTGGCGATGATCACGGTATTCCTGATGATCTGCCTGGGAACACTCGGCTGGATCTTCAAGACCGGCTACCGGCTGCGCAATTGATCGCTTCCTGAATAGCATCATCGGGAAAGCCGATGATGCTATCGGTTTCTTCCGTTTTTCTTCCGCTTCGACCCGAGGCATCTGCTCTCTCATTCAAATGGAGATGCGAGATGACTAAAATCAGGATCGAAGGTGCGAAGGTGTTGATCGTCGGCGGCAGCTCGGGCATGGGATTGGCGCTTGCTAGGCGCCTGCTCGATGAGGGGGCGTCGGTGACGATCGCCGGGCGCAATAAAGAGAGGCTTGCGGCGGCTTGCCGCCAGCTCGGCGACCATCCGAAACTCGGGGCGTGCGCTGTCGATATATCGCGGGAGGAGGAGGTCGCGGCGCTGTTTCGGGATAGCGGACCGGTCGACCATATCGTCAGCACGGCCGCCGATATTGAAGGCGCCTATCAGTTGCTGCCGTCGATCGAGCTTGCCGCAGCGCAACGGGTGGTCGAGAGCAAGTTCTACGGGCCGCTGCTGCTGGCGAAATATGGCGCCGCCCATCTGCCGCCGTCAGGATCGATCACCTTTACGTCAGGTATCGCGGCCTATCGACCGGCGGCGCGCGGATCTGTGGTCGCCGCCGTCAATGCGGCACTCGAAGGTCTGGTCAGGGCGCTCGCCGTCGAACTGGCACCGCTCCGTATCAATGCCGTGTCGCCGGGATGGGTGGATACGCCGATCTGGAGCGTCGTTGCGGGTGACGCCAAGCAGGCAACGCTCGAGGCGATGGCGCAGCGCCTGCCGGCCGGGCGTGTCGGCCAGCCGGAAGATATCGCCGATGCGATCCGCTTCCTGATCGGCAACGGTTTCACCACAGGCACTATTCTGCATGTCGAAGGCGGGCATCGGCTGGTCTGACCGGTGAAAGCTCTTCGCTGGCCGATTGCAGCAGGAGGGTGAGCGCCGGCGGCTGAACCCGCCTGCGCCGCCACATCATCACCAGCGAGGCGGCCAGCGGTTGGCCCGGCCAAGGCAGTTCGACGACATCGTCGCGCGAAGCGGACGCCCCGACCGCGAGACACGGGACTAGGCCGTAGCCGGCGCCTGATGCAACGAGGCGGATGATCGTTGCGACGCTGTCGGCTTCCGCGACAATGGCCGGCGCATTCAAGCCTGCTTCTGCAAAGGCGGTATCGAACAGGTGGCGATAGATGCAGCCGGCTGCGGTCGCGATGAACGGGGCGGTGCGCAGCGCTAAGAGGCTTGCCGGCGGCTGGGCTTGCGAGTTGCGGCCGGCGATCAACACCAGCGGCTCGCTGGAGATGCGGCGCGTCGCGAAGCGCTCGTTCTGCTGGCCGCGATCGAAGGTGAAGGCGACGTCGATCGAGCCGTGCTGCAATTGCGCATGCAATTCGCTACTGCCGCCAACCTTGAGTTTGAGAGCAAGGCCGGGGTTCTGCCTACCGAAGAGGGAGAGCCAGTGCGCCAGCCTTTCAGTGGCGATGGTTTCGAGCGTGCCCAGTATGACAGATTGTTCGGCATTGCCGGCGGCAGAGCGGACGGCGTCCTTCGCCTCGCTATTCAGCGCCAAGATCTCTTCCGCATAGGCCTTCAAGGCTGCTGCTGCCGGCGTGGGGATGACGCCTTGCCGGGATCGGAGAAAGAGCTCGGCGCCCAATTCCTCTTCCAGCGCCTGTATCTGATCGCTGAGGCTCGATTGGGCGAGATTGACCTCGGCGGCGGCGCGGGTGAGGTTTCCGTGGTGGATGACCGCAAGGAACGTCTTCAGTTGTCGTGGAGTCATGTCAGGTTCCGGCATTGCGCAGGCGCAGAATATCAGCAAAGAGGACCGGCCGGCAATGGAGCAGCGTTTGGCTAAGAAGCGCCGCAATTTTAACACGAAAAATATCCAGCGTTGCTGTCACCGGTCGCGGGGGCAAGGGGATGATCACCAGCAGCGTGTTTGAATTCTTCGCGATTGCCACGCTTCTCTGCTTAAACCCACAAGAAAATCGGTCGCACGAGGCCGCAGCGCCCGTCAAAGCCAGACCTCAGTCGCGCATGCGCAGTTCGTCGGTCTGCATCTGCAGGGAACCCAGCGTTTCCAGAAAGCTCATGCCGAGCAGGCTCTGGTCGAGCCGGCCGTCCTCGGCGACGCTGGCTGCGACATTGTCGCGGACGATCGGGCCGATTGCCACCTGATCGAGCGTGAGGGGTGCTGCGCGGCCACGACCGTTGGCGGTCATGATGGTCATGGAATAGGTGAGGCGGGAGAGATCGATCCCGATCCGCTCGGCATCTTCGCGCGACAGCGCCACCATGCTGGCGCCGGTATCGACGAGCATCTGGATCGTTTGGCCGTTGACAGCGACATCGGCTTCGAAATGGCCGTTCAGCAGCTTGTGCAGAATGATCTCCTGGCCGCCCTCGCTGGTGGTGACGACGACGGCGCGGCCGGGAACGAGGCCGGCGAGCAGCCTGTTGCCGACGCCGAGTGCTTCCTGGCGATAGAGATAGACGGTCGCGAGCGTCAGGATGATGACCAGCCAGATCATCATCTGGCGCACTGTTTCGCCAATGCTGCGCCGGCTCGCCCAAATGCCGGCCGACAACATCAGTGCGATCGGCAGCAGATAGACGACACGGCCGAAATCATCGCTCTGCAGGCCGAGGATCCGGCTGCTGTCATTGCTGACGATCAGCACGGCAAGGCCGAGGCCGATGACGACGAGAAAGACGGTCAAACGGATCATAAAGGCCGCTCCGGCCGGCTGGAAAGGCCCGTTTTCCTGTGGTTCGATACCGCGGCGGCGCCTGCAAGCCTTGCCGGCAGCAGCGCCATGATCCCTCTTCGCTCGGTGTCGGAGTAGCTCACCCAGCTGCCGATTTCCTGAAGAGTCCGGCCGCATCCGGCGCAAAATCCGGTGGCGGGCTCCAGGGAGCAGAGGTGAATGCAGGGTGTTTGCATGAGCGATATATCGGAGTTTCAAAGAGCCGTGGCAAGGGCGCAAAGGCTGGCGATCTCGCAAATTTGCTGCGTCGCGCCCAGCGTGTCGCCGGTGTGGCCTGCAAGCCTGCGGCGGATGAATGCGGTGAAGGCAAGCCCTGCGATGCCCGTGGCAAGCAGGCTTGCGACCAGCGGCCGCAAGCCGAAGGCAGGCCAGATCAGAAGTGCTGCAACGAAGCCGGCCGAAGCGAGCGCAAACTGCATCGCCGCCTCGTCCGGCTGGCCGGTCGAGGCGGCGACGCCATCGGCCTTTGCCGGCGGCAGCCGCTGCCAGTGCCAGGCGATGGCCCCGCGGCTGAGCGCCGCGACGGCGGGAATGGCAAGGGCCGATGTGAGCGGCGAGGCGTGGCGGGCGATGGCGGCAAGTGCTGCGGCGCGGATCGCGAAGGAGAGGATCAGCACTATCGCTCCATAGGTGCCGATCCGGCTGTCCTTCATGATGACGAGGCTGTGCTCGCGGCTCTTGCCGCCGCCAATGCCATCGGCCGTATCGGCCAGCCCGTCCTCGTGCAGCGCGCCGGTGGCGAGAACCTGGATCGAAAGCGCGATCAGGGCCGCCATCAGCGGATCGGCATGCAGCCCCAAAGCCAAGAGGAGGGCAAGCGCGGGGACGAAGCCGATGACGATGCCGGCGAAGGGAAAAGCGCGCACCAGTCTGCCGAGCCTGCCGTCATAGCCTTTGAACAGCGATTGCGGCATGGGAATGCGGCTGAGGAAGGCGACGGCGCGGGCGGTATCGACCGCAAGGTCCTTGATCTTCATTCTGCTTCGTTCTGCCGTAGGTTTCGGCGTATGGTCGCGGGCGCGCTTTTGGAGTTGTTCGCCTCGTCGGCCCGCTTTAAGAGAGTTGCGACCCGCAAAGAAGCTGATTTGCGTGAAAAAAACAAGAATACCCGGATTCATAGGAAAACCGCACAGATGAGCGTTTCAGGCCTGCCGTTCGACGATTTCCGTACCCTGCTTCGTGACCTGCCGGGGCCGGATGCCCGTGCGCTGGTGGCGGCGCGCGAACGTGACGCGCAACTGACCAAGCCGCCGGGCGCGCTCGGACGGCTCGAGGAAATCGCCTTCTGGCTTGCCGCCTGGACGGGCCGAACCCCTGCCGTCAACCGGCCGCTGGTGGCGATCTTTGCCGGTAATCACGGCGTCACCAGGCAGGGAATCACGCCGTTTCCGCCGGCAGTGACGCAGCAGATGGTCGAGAACTTTGCGGCCGGGGGGGCTGCGATCAATCAGATCTGTGTCGCCTATGATCTCGGGTTGAAAGTCTTCGACCTGGCGCTGGATTATCCCACCGGCGACATCACCGAAGAGGCAGCGCTTTCCGAGCGCGATTGCGCCGCGACGATGGCCTTCGGCATGGAGGCGATCGCCGGCGGCACCGACCTGCTGTGCATCGGCGAAATGGGCATCGGCAATACGACGATCGCGGCGGCCATCAACTATGCGCTCTACGGTGGTTCGGCGCGAGACTGGGTTGGGCCCGGCACCGGTTCCGCAGGCGAGATGCTGGAGCGCAAGATCGCGGCGGTGGAAAAGGCAGTGGCGTTGCATGGCGATCACCTCGATGATCCGCTCGAGATCATGCGGCGGCTTGGCGGCCGCGAGATCGCGGCGATGGCCGGGGCCATTCTCGCCGCCCGCATGGAACGCATTCCTGTGCTGATCGACGGTTATGTTGCGACCGCGGCGGCGGCAATCCTGAAAGCTGCCAATCCGTCCGCGCTCGATCATTGCCTGATCGGCCATGTCTCCGGCGAACCCGGACATCTGCGCTCGATCGAGATGCTCGGCAAGACGCCGCTTCTGGCGCTCGGCATGCGGCTCGGCGAAGGCACCGGGGCAGCGCTTGCCGCAGGGATCGTCAAGGCCGCTGCCGCCTGCCATTCCGGCATGGCGACCTTCGCCCAGGCGGGTGTCACGAATAAGCATTAAAGAATGTCGCGCAAAAGTGTGCCGCGGTTTTGCGATAGCGACATGCGTAAAAACAAAGACCTAAAGCGCGAGAAGCGAATCTGAAAGATCGCGACGCGCTTTGGTGCGAGTGGTCGGTCGCCGATCCGCTCTCGGGTTGGCTTGCGCCGATCAAATGGATTGGGTACCTGCGAGTCATCAAGGGAAGGCAAAGTCTTTCCCAGTCTGCAAGAGGAGAGAGGCGTCTTGACGAAGCCTGCGGTGACGAAAGAGACTGGATTTCGACATTTCACCGCCGCCGCCGGCTATTCCTGGGCGGGCTTCCTGCGCGTGATGAAAGAGGCAGCCTTCCGCCAGGAACTCGGTTTTTTCGTCGTTTCGATCGCGACGCTGGCATTGGTGGGGGCAACTGCCGGGGAGATCGTCGTTGCGGTGCTTCTGTTTCTCGGGCTCTTTTCGATGGAGGCGATGAATACCGCCGTCGAGGAGGTGATCGACCGGATTTCGCCGGAGATTTCGATCGTCGGCAAACATGCCAAGGATCTCGGTTCCTTCGCGGTGACCTGCATGATCGCCGCCTGCTGCCTCTATCTCGCCTTCGTCCTCGGCAGGCACCTGTTCTTCAGCCCGGCGTGATCAGGCCGATAATCCTACGGGGCTGAATCAGAACATCGTGCCCAGCTTGATCAGGCAAAACTCTTGCGCTTGCGCGCGACCGCCTGAGCCTCTTCCACAGCCGGCAGGCTCTGAAGCACGCGCCTGGCGGGCAGGATGGCGATCACTTCGGTTCCCTCGCGCAGCTTCGATTTCAGCAGGAACTGTCCGTCATGCTTGGCAAGGATCGCCTGGACGATCGGCAGGCCGAGGCCGGTGCCCTGTTCGGCGCTCTTAATGGCGATCGAGCCCTGACCGAAGGCCGAAAGGACAACGGGGATCTCTTCCTCCGGAATGCCGGGCCCGTTGTCCTTGATCGAGATGTACTGCCCGCCGCCGGCCGTCCAGCCGACCTTGACGTGGATTTCGCCGCCCTGTGGGGTGAACTTGACGGCGTTGGAGAGAAGGTTGAGCACCACCTGGCGCATCGACTTCTCGTCTGCCCAGATGGCTGGCAGCTGCCGTTCGAATTGATCCGAAATGGCGATGTTCTTGGCGCGGGCGCGCAGCTGGACCATGCCGATGCAATCCTCGGTGATATCGAGCAGCGAGATCGCCTCCTCGCTCAGCTCGTACTTGCCGGCTTCGATGCGGGAGAGGTCGAGAATCTCGTTGATGAGATCAAGCAGATGTTGGCCGGACCGGTGGATATCGCCGGCATATTCCTTGTAGGTCGGATTGGCGAGCGGTCCCATGACTTCGGCCGACATCACCTCGGAGAAACCAAGGATGGCATTGAGCGGGGTCCTGAGCTCGTGTGACATGGAGGCAAGGAAGCGGGACTTGGCGAGGTTTGCCTCTTCAGCTCGGCGGCGAGCCTCATCCGACATCGATTTCGCCACTTCAAGCTCGGCAATGAGGTCATCCTTCTCCGACTGGTAGGAGAGGATCCTGAGGCTCGACTTGAAGAGCCGGTCGCTGATATAGTTGAAGAAGACGAGGGTGGTGGTGAAGAGCACCGTCAGGCTGATTTCAAGGAGGTCGCGCGACAGGCCGCTCTTGGCGGCGAGCGCCAGGACCGCTGGCGCGAAGGAGACGAGCACCGTCGGCGTCAGCATAAAGTTTGACATCGCCGTGACGGAGAGTGCGATCAGCAGCGTCGCGCCCTTATAAAGAATGAAGCTGGACGGCTCGCAGATATCGCAACCCTGCAGCGCGAATATGGCCCAGCAGCAGCCGAGCAGGAATTGGCCGAACAACAGCAGGCGGTGCCATTTGCGGGCGCTCTCCGGGGTGATTTCCTGCTGGCGCGCACGCCGCGCAAGCAGGATATTGCCGGTGTGACAGGTGAGCGTCAGCAGCGCCCAGAAGAGCAATTGCGTATCTTGGGTGAAATAAACGCCAAGTGCGGTGATGATGACGACGAAGAGCGGCATGATCGTCGCGCCCTGCAGCATCGACGCCACATACATCTTGAGCACGTCACGGTCGAAGGAGGAATTGGACGCATGACCGGACTGAAGACGTTCGCGCGTCTGCCGCACGGCCTTGGAAACGGCCTTGTTGCGGTGGCTGCGCGACCTGTCGACGATGATCTTGTCGGTCGATGTGCTTACGCCGGTACTCATGTGCACGTTGAAACTTCATCCCAGGGTGGATAAGAGCTTAACCGACAATTCTTAAGAAGATGTTTGCCATCTTTGCCAAGGATTTGTTTTTTAAGGAGGCAAAAGCGTGACACGGAGCCTGCGCCTGATTCGTGACGGCGTGACCGCTTTTGCCCTGCTGGCGCTCGTGGCGCTGATCGCCGCCAAACTCAACGATGCAGCAAAAATTGAGCATGCGGGCGCTTTCCATGCTGCCGACGGCGACAGTCTGACATTAGGAGACGAACGTTTGCGCTTGGAAGGCATCGATGCACCGGAACTCAACCAGAGCTGTATCCGGGCGGGCGAGTCCTGGGCCTGCGGCCGGGCGGCGCGCGAGGCGCTGCAAGGCCTGGTCCTGGCATCGGGAACGCTTTGCCAGGGCAGCCGGCGCGACCGTTATGACAGGCTGCTTGTCATCTGCCGGAGCGGGGCGGGCGGCGACATCAATGCCGCCATGGTGCGCCGGGGCATGGCCATCTCCTATGGCGGTTATGCCAGGGAAGAGACCGAGGCGAAGGCTGCGAAGGCGGGCCTCTGGGCCGGCACTTTCGAGCGGCCGCGCGACGTGCGTGATCATGCGCGCCAGAGTTCCGGTTTCGATGGCCCGCTGCGCTTTATCAGGCGGATCGTCGGATGGGAGTGAAGCCATGACCGACGAAGCCGAGCTGGAGACATTGCGGCGGGAGATAGCTTCCTGCCGCATCTGTCGTGACACGCCGGCGAAAGGCCTCGAATATCGGCTGCCGCACGAGCCGCGGCCGGTGGCGGTGATCTCATCGAGCGCGCGAATCCTGATCGCCGGGCAGGCGCCCGGGCTTCGGGTCCATGAGAGCGGCTTGCCGTTCGACGATGCTTCGGGCGACCGGTTGCGTTCATGGCTCGGCGTTGACAGGGCAAGCTTCTACGACCGAGACCGATTCGCCATCGTGCCCATGGGCTTCTGCTTTCCCGGCTATGACGACAAAGGCGGGGATCTGCCGCCGCGTCGCGAATGCGCGCCGTTCTGGCGGCGAAGGGTGATTTCGGCGATGCCGCAGATCGAACTGGTGCTGGTCATCGGCCAATATGCCCAGGCTTGGCATATGGCCGGCGAAAGACAGGGCAATATGACCGAGACGGTGCGGGCGTGGCGTAACAGTCTTCTGTCCAACCGGTTGCCGGCGGTGCTGCCGTTGCCACATCCCAGCTGGCGCAACAGCGGCTGGCTGAAGCGCAATCCGTGGTTCGAGAAAGAATTGCTCCCGATCCTACAGGATCGAACGAAAATGCTGCTTTCCTGAAACAAAATTCTTTTCGTCGCGCGGAATCGAGTTATACAAAGAAAATAATTCGAAAGGACTGTTGTGCGCATGGACCGCCTCGACCGAAAAATACTGCGTCTGCTGCAAGAAGATTCGACGCTTGCCGTGGCCGATCTCGCCAAAAAAGTCGGGCTTTCGACGACCCCATGCTGGCGGCGCATTCAGAAAATGGAAGAAGACGGCGTCATCAAGCGCCGGGTCGCCATCCTTGATCCGGAGAAGGTCAACACCAAGGTCACCGTCTTCGTGTCGATTCGCACCGCCACCCATTCGATCGAATGGCTGCGGCGCTTTTCCGAGGTGGTCGCCGAGTTCCCCGAAGTAGTCGAATTCTACCGGATGAGCGGCGATGTCGACTATCTCTTGCGAGTCGTCGTGCCCGATATCGCAGCCTATGACGCTTTTTATAAGCGGATGATCGCCAAGATCGAGATTCGCGACGTCTCCTCCGCCTTCGCGATGGAGCAGATCAAGTATTCGACGCAGTTGCCGCTCGACTATATGCTTCTCGATAATGCCAAATCCAACGAGGATTGAAGCTCTCCCCGTGTGATCTGCGATCGCACGGGAGACTACCCAATAAGGTTGATTCGAGATGTGGCCTGCGGGCGCCCGAGGCAATCATCTAAACCCACTAAGATGGTTTGCAGACTGCGGCCGCACGTGAGCCCCATTCCCCTTGGATTGAGGCTGCAGAGACAATCCGACCACGAAAAGAGTGACTGAGCCGAAAGGCAAAGCTCTCAGCAGATTGTGACCCGATTGCAGAAAATCCCGAAAATAGCGAAAAAACGCTCGAATTGCGCCAAGGTTCTCGAAATACATAGCCTGGTAAGGAATACGGGGGTATGTTGCATGGAACCAATGAGCGCCATGTCATCATTTTGTCTCATTGGAATCGAATTCAGGACACCATGTTCTAAACCGCTGCCTTGTATGTGTCCATTAGCCGGCGGTAGAGTTTGTGCGCTTCACCAGTATGTTCGACGGGGGTCGGATGGTGGAGAATTTGACAAAATGGGGCGTAGTGTTTGCGGCTTGCGATGGAGGATTTCCGTCGCGGAGCCGTTTGGCGTGTGTTTGGTCTAAATAATTGAAATTGTTGTATAAAAATCACGTCGCCGGTGAAAGTTACTGTCGGGGCCCCATCCTGCATGTATCGAGAATTGCTTGATAGGGCCTTGTATGTGATGACGGTTTGGCGGTTCGATCGATCCGCACGCCGAGATGGCTGTTCAAACTGGGCCGGCTTCAAATCGACTATCCGATTGGAAGCCAGCCCCGATCGACAAAGGAATGGATTGGTAAATGAACATCAGAATGGTTTTGCTTGCATCAGCAGCAGCATTTGCTGCATCGACGCCGGTTCTTGCAGCTGACGCTATCGTTGCTGCTGAGCCGGAACCGGTTGAATACGTTCGCGTCTGCGACGCTTACGGCACCGGCTACTTCTACATCCCGGGCACCGAAACCTGCCTCAAGATCGAAGGCTACATCCGTTTCCAGGTCAACGTTGGCGAAGATGTCGGCGGCGATTCTGACTGGGATGCGGTTACCCGCGGTCAGGTTCAGTTCACGGCCAAGAGCGATACCGAGTATGGTCCGCTGACCGGCGTCATCGTCATGCAGTTCAATGCTGACAACGCCACCGATCAGGAAGCCAAGCTCGACTCCGCTTACCTCGACATCGCCGGCTTCCGCGCCGGTCTGTTCTACAGCTGGTGGGACGATGGCCTCTCCGGCGAAACCGACGACATCGGTTCGGTTGTAACGCTCCACAACTCCATGCGCTATCAGTATGAAAGCGGCACCTTCTACGCTGGCCTCAGCGTCGACGAACTGGAAGACGGCGTTTACAAGGGCGACGAAGAAGCAAACAACGTTGGCGTTGCCTTCGGCGTCGGCGGCACGGCTGGTGCCTTCAGCTACCAGGTCACTGGCGGCTGGGACTTCGACAACGAAGACGGCGCAATCCGCGCTATGGGTACGGTTGAAATCGGCCCCGGCACGCTCGGCCTCGCTGGCGTATACTCTTCCGGACCAAACTCCTACTACTCCTCGGCTGAATGGGCTATTGCAGCCGAATACGCCATCAAGGCAACCGACAAGCTGAAGATCACCCCGGCCGTTCAGTACTACGGCAACTACTTCGGTGGCGACAAGGCCGTTCCGGATGACTTCGACGGTCTCGGCGATGCTTGGAAAGTCGGTCTGACAGTTGATTACCAGATCGTCGACAACTTCTACGCCAAGGCTTCGGTTCAGTACCTCGATCCGGATGATGGCGACGACTCCACGACGGGCTACTTCCGTCTGCAGCGTTCGTTCTAATCAACTTAGTGAATGCTCCCGGCCTTCGGGCCGGGGGCACTTCAAATCAGTTTCTGATCCGAGTGACCTCCGATCAGCTACGGGGACGGGTCCGGTCTTCCCTGCCGGGCCGTCCTTGCAGCGTTTTTGACGTGCAGTCTTCAAGGCAGTCTTTCAGCACAGCCTTTTCAGGTGAACCGGAGCGGATGTTGCGTATTGCACGCCGGCTTCTTGCGTGGACCGTCTCTCGAGGCACTCCCTTTTTCAATTTTCAAGCGAGCTGGATTGATCGATAGCATCACCGTAAGGGAGCTATTGGTCCTTTCTCGTAGTCGGCCTCGCCAGGCTTGGCCGCAACAGGTCGTGAAAAGAAAGTCCAATGCCGACAATGTGATTACAGCTTTGTTGGAGAGACGATACAACCCCTTGCAGGGGGCTGGCATTCATTTCCTTCTCTCGGGCAGCTTGTATGGACGATCTCAACGACTACTATTATTTCGCCGCTGTCGTCTCCAGCGGCGGCTTCGCTTCTGCAAGTCGCGATCTGAAGATACCGCGATCGAAGTTGAGCAGGCGGGTCAGCCGCCTTGAGGACGGGCTTGGCGCAAGGCTTATAGAACGCTCGACTCGTCACTTCCGGGTGACAGAGATCGGCCAGGCTTTCTACGAAAGATGCCAGACCATCTTGCAGGAGGCCGACCGCGCCAAATCAATCGTCAGCGAGGCTCAATCCGACCCGCAAGGCGTGGTGCGGATGGGCTGCCCTCTCGGTCTCGTCGACATTTCGGTCGGCGGAATCCTGCCTGAATTCCTGGAGCGCTATCCGAAGATCAAGCTGCAGATCATCGGCTCCGACCGGCGCGCTGACCTCATCAACGAACGGATCGATCTTGAGGTGAGGGCGACCAACGAGCCGGAGACGCAGACGAGCCTGACGATGCGCAAGCTTGACCGGGCGCGGCGTATTCTCGTCGCAAGTCCCTCGCTGGTCGAGCGCACCGGCTGCTTGAATTGTGTGGACGAGCTCGCCGAGCTTCCGACGCTGGCAATGACGTCATGGGTGTCGTTCCACACCTGGGAATTGATCGGTCCAGATGACGCCAGACAGGTGATTCGGCATCAGCCGCGGCTGACCTGTCGGAGCATGACCGCCATCCTCGACGCGGCCCGTGCCGGCCTCGGCTTCGGGCTTTTGCTCGAAAGTGCCTGCGAGGCCGATCTCCAGGCTGGCAAGCTGGTGCGAGTGCTGCCGGAATGGCAGTCGGAGGAGAGCCAGTTCTATATCGTCTTCACGACCGCCAAGGGCATGCCGCCGGCTGTGCGGGTGCTGATCGATTTCCTGGTCGAAAAATCCCGGCAGCATTGATGAAGCAGCATTGACCAAGAAGGGGCTTCAGGTTTGAAGCCGGCATCCGCTTTATCGCAGCCGTGCCAGCAGCTTTTCGCCGGCCAGTTCCCTGTTGGCATCCTTGCCGATCCAGCGAGCGGTTTTATCAGAGCTTTCGGCCAAGGCTCTTGCGAGGGCCAGCGCCGGTGCATGGCAGGCGAGATTGCGCTTTCCGATGCTGCGAAGCGCCCAGTTGACCGCCTTGCGGACGAAGTTTCGAGGGTCGCCGGAATGAGCCTTGATCAGCGGCAGCCAGGCAAGGATGGTGGCGTCGGGCTCCTTTTTGCAATGGACGGCTGCGCCGGCAATCATGGCGAAGGCAGTGCGCTTGACAAATTCGCGCTCGTCGTCGGCGAATTCTGGGATGAGCTCGTCCAGCGCGGCCTCGATGAAGAGATCGGCGGGGCAATCGACGATCTCCCAGGAATTGAAATCATTGGCCCAATTCCGGGCTTTGTTTGCCGTCAGCCGCTTCGGCTCGGCGGTGTACAGGGCGAGCAGGCGGGCTTCACGGATATCGCTTCGCCAGAGCTGAACTGCCCGGACTTGATCCTTCTTCGCCAGTCTGGCGACCACCTTGATATCGGGATTGGATATGCCGAGGGCGCGGTTCGTGACAATGCCGAAGCGCGCCATGCCGGCGATATTTTCCTCCGAACGCAGCTTTTCGAGATGCGCGATCAGTTCGGCTGCGTCGGAGGCGGGCGTGATCATTTTTCTACAGGATGATGCCGAAAAGTGTGAGCGGTTTTCGGCATCATGCACCTGTCCCTTCAATTTAGAACGAGATTCAGATTTTAGTCCGACCGGGACTAAAATCATCCTGTTCCAGGCGGGCGAGCAACGAGGATGTATCCCAGCGATTGCCGCCCATCGCCTGTACGTCGCCGTAGAATTGGTCGACCACGGCAGTGACAGGCAGCTTGGCGCCGTTGCGGCGCGCTTCGGTGAGCACGATGCCGAGATCCTTGCGCATCCAGTCGACCGCGAAGCCGAAATCATATTTGCCTGCGTTCATGGTCTTGTGGCGGTTTTCCATCTGCCAGGAGCCGGCCGCCCCCTTGGAGATAACCTCGACGACCTTTTCAATATCAAGGCCGGCGCGCTTGCCGAAATGCAGTGCTTCGGCAAGTCCCTGGACGAGGCCGGCGATGCAGATCTGGTTGACCATCTTGGTCAGTTGGCCTGAACCTGCCGGCCCCATCAGACCGACCATGCGGGCATAGGCGTCGATGACGGGCCTGGCGCGTTCGAAGACGGCCTCGTCGCCACCGCACATGACGGTGAGGGCGCCGTTTTCAGCGCCGGCCTGGCCGCCGGAGACGGGAGCGTCGATGAAATCGACGCCTTTTTCCTTTGCCACGGCATAAAGTTCGCGAGCGACTTCGGCGCTGGCGGTGGTGTTGTCGATCAGCACCGAACCCGGCTTCATGCCGTGCAGGGCGCCGTTTTCGCCAGATGTCACCGATCGGAGATCTTCGTCATTGCCGACGCAGACGAAGACGAAATCGGCGCCTGCTGCAGCCTCAGCCGGGGTGGGAGCGGATTTGCCGGAGAATTTCTCGGCCCAGGCGACGGCCTTTTCGACTGTTCGATTGTAGACGGTGACATCGTGGCCGCCCTTCGTCTTCAGATGCCCTGCCATGGGAAAGCCCATGACGCCGAGACCGATGAATGCGACTTTAGCCATATGTCCTGTCCTTATCGGGTGTGCGAGGCCCCGAGGATTAACCGAAACGGGGGGAGCAGAAAAGCCGTGAAGACGGAGTTCCTTCCGATAGACGCATAGGAGGCTGGTCGCCGCTCGCCTAGGCCCTAGATGGGGATCAGGCAAAATGTTCCGGGGGGGTGACATGAGCGAAATTCCGACGATCAAGCCGCGGCGCAAAGGCCGCAGTGGAATGCAGGCGACGCTGATTCCATCGCAGCAGATGGTCGCAGCGCAAATTCGGTTGGCACAGGAAGGTGTTTTCACCGAGCTTGGCGTCCTTCGCCGCCGTCTCGCTACCCAATACGGGGCGGACGCCTGTTGTCCGGTCACCGTTCAGCGGCATCTGCGCGCGATCGCCGATCTGTCTTTCCACGCGCTGCAAAAGGGCGAGGCGGTTTCGACGGTCACGCCCTATTGGCGCATGGTCGATCCGGCTAGCCTGCTGGCGACGCGCCTTGCAGGTGGGGCCGGTTTTCTCCGCGAGCGGCTGGCCGCCGAACGTCGGGAGGGGTAGCGGAAGAAGGCCGGTATCAGCAGGCCCGTGTCGACGAGCGCCTGAACGGGAAAAATTATTCCCCGAAGCGGATGACAATGCGAAATTGATATTGTCGATATAATTTGTAGTCTATGCCAGTATCCTGGCGATCGACGGCGACCATTGACGGCATCCGGCCGGCCGCCATCGATCGACAGGATATTCAGATGTTCACGCGCAGACGAAGCCCCGGAATTCTTCCCGCCGCCATGATCCTCCCAAGCATCCGTGCGGCTGCGATGCGCAGGCACGTCCGTATGTCGTCGCCTGCCAGGGCCCAGCTTGACCGCGCGAGCTGATTTTCGAATTTAGCAGCAAAGGATTGTTTCCATGACCGCCACATCCGATCCCATCAATTTCCTTTGGTTCATCCCGACATCGGGCGACGGCACCTATCTCGGTTCCTCCGATCTCAACCGCGCGCCCGAGATCGGCTATCTCACGCAGATCGCCCAGGCTGTCGACCGGCTCGGCTATTCCGGCGTGCTGCTGCCGACAGGCGTTGCCTGCGAAGAATCCTTCGTGACGGCGGCGGCTCTCGCGGCCAAGACCGAGAAGCTGCAGTTCCTGGTGGCGGTCCGCCCCGGCACGGCATCGCCCGCTTATTACGCGCGACTTGCGACGACGCTCGATCGCATCTCCAACGGCCGCCTGCTGCTCAACATCGTCGTGGGCGGCAGTCCGGCCGAGCTTGCCGGTGACGGCATCCATCTCGAACATGACGAGCGTTATGCCCATGCGGAGGAGTTCTTCACGGTCTTCGAGGAACTGCTGGATAAGGGCACGGCGAGCTTTGACGGCAAATACATTAAGGCGACAAATGCGCGCCTCGGCTTTCCCTCAGTGCAGAACCCGCGTCCGCCGCTTTATTTTGGCGGTTCATCGGATGCCGGCATCGATTTCTCGGTCGGCCGCGTCGACAAATATCTGACCTGGGGCGAGCCGCCGGCACAGGTGGCCGAAAAGATCGCCAAGGTGCGCAAGGCCGCCGCCGAGCGCGGCCGCGAGGTGACCTTCGGCATCCGCCTGCACTTCATCGTGCGCGAGACCGACGAGGAGGCATGGGAGGCGGCGGAGCGGCTGATCCGCCATCTCGACGACGATACGATCCGCGAGGCGCAGGAGCGCTTCGTTCACGAGTCCGACTCGGTCGGTCAGAAGCGTATGGCCGCCCTTCACAGCGGCCGGCGCGACAAGCTCGAGGTCTCGCCGAACCTCTGGGCCGGTGTCGGCCTGGTGCGGGCTGGTGCCGGCACCGCGCTTGTGGGGTCGCCGAAGACGGTTGCCGCGCGCCTTGCCGAATATCAGGAGATCGGCATCGATACGGTGATCGGCTCCGGTTACCCGCATCTGGAGGAAGCCTATCGTGTCGCCGAGCTGCTCTTCCCCGAGCTCGGCATCACCCGCGCGCAGCAGCGCCTGGCGTTCAATAACGAATTCGGCGGCAAGCAGGTCTTTACAGGCGGCAGCCACGGCGGCAACCTGAAGGTCGTCTCCGGTTCCTGAGTTCCGACGCGACGCCGAACAGGATATCGCCGGAAGCCGCCCCGTGGCTTTCGGCGTTTTGTTGAGCGCGGCCATGCCCGGTTCGGAGCGGCAGATCGCGTAATCCTCGGTATTGATGATTGTCATTGTTTGAGACCTTGGCGCCATCCTGCCGAAATTGTCCTGGGGCGCATAATCCAGCGAAACGCGTTGATTTATAGCCAGTGAGATATGCTTCATTTCCTCACAGTCTTCCCGAACGTCGTGTCCGCCGGCTTATCCACATCGGCTAGGCCTGCTAATTCTTTTCGCTCTTCGTTTGCCTCTTGACTCACGCATGCCTCATTGGCTATGAATGAATCCATAGCTGAATAGGTATGAATTCGAATGTCCGATGCTCAAGACGCGCTCTTCAAAACGCTCGCTGATCCGACACGGCGGGCTCTTTTCGAGCGGCTGTGCCGCGAAGGAGAGAAGACGGTCGGGGCTCTGACGGCTCGGGCCGGGGTTTCTCAGCCGGTCGTCTCAAAACATCTCGGCATACTAAAGCAGGCTGGATTGGTGCGCGACCGCCACGAAGGGCGCCAGACGCATTACAGCGCGCAGCTGGGCGCGCTGGCACCACTGGTCGACTGGACGAGTGAGATGGCCGGGTTCTGGCAAAGCCGCTTCAATGATCTCGAAGATTTGCTGAAAAGGATGGATCAATGACCGACACATCGACCGAAACACGCGCAGTCGTCATCGAAAGGGAAATCCCATTTCCCTCGGAGAAGATCTGGCGGGCGCTGACCCAGCCGCACCTGATCCAGGAATGGCTGATGAAGAGCGACTTCAAGCCGGTCGCCGACCACCGCTTCAAGTTCAGCGCAGATTGGGGTTCCGTCGACTGTAAGGTCCTGGAAGTCGAGCCGAACAAGACCCTGTCCTACAGCTGGGATGCCTATGGTCTCGAAAGCACCGTTACCTGGACTCTCACTCCGACCGGCACGGGCACGCACCTGCGCATGGAGCAGTCGGGGTTCCGGCCGGATCAGCGGCAGGCTTTTCAGGGCGCCAGGAGCGGGTGGACACAGTTCTTCGCAAATCTGGAGCAGGTGCTGGCGCGGACGGAGTAAGGCCGCTCATCGCCGGGGCTGATCTTAAACGCGGGAGGTGCCATTGAAATGGAACAACTGGTTGCGGCAGACCCACCGCTGGCTGTCCGTTGCCTTTACCATGGCGGTCATTCTCAATATCGTCGCGATGGTCCAGGAGAAATCGATCGTCTGGGTAGGCCTCTTGGCGCTGCTGCCGCTTGGCCTGCTATTGCTGACCGGTCTTTACCTGTTCATGCTGCCTTATGCTGCCAGATGGCGCGGCAGGTAGGAGTGAAGGCAATGGCCGGCAAGACTTCCAATACCGCAGCGAAGATCAGAAAGAAGACAGCCACTCAGCCGGCTGCGGCGGAGCCGAAGCTCCTCTCGGGAGGCAACCCGCAGATCGCCAAGGGTTACGGCGATGCTCCTGTGCAGGCCTATATCGCTGCCATTCCGGACTGGAAAAGCGCCGTCGGACGCCGTCTCGACGCGCTGATCACGCACACTGTGCCGGGTGTGAACAAGGCGGTCAAATGGAACTCGCCTCTCTATGGCATCGAAGAGCGGGGCTGGTTTCTCAGCGTTCACTGCTTCGCCAAATACGTCAAGGTGGCCTTTTTCCGGGGTACGTCGCTGCATCCTCTGCCGCCCGGCCATTCCAAGCAGAAGGAAGTGCGCTACCTCGATATCCGCGAGGAGGACGAAATCGACGAAGCCCAGCTTGCCGCCTGGGTGGAGCAGGCCAGCCGCTTGCCCGGCGAACGGATGTAAACAAATAGCACTCGAACGACGGGTGGGAGGAACCATGAAGAAAGCGTCAGCAACCATGAAGAAAAGCGATTCCGGGGAAGCAAGCGAGGAAACGTCCCCCTCTCAGTTGATCGATGCGAGGATCGAGGAACTGGGAGACTGGCGGGGCGAGAAGCTTGCCCAGGTCCGAATGCTGATCAAGCAGGCCGTGCCCGAGGTGCTTGAGGAATGGAAGTGGCGAGGAGTTCCGGTATGGGAGCGCGCCGGGATCATCTGCACCGGCGAAACTTACAAGAGCGTGGTGAAACTGACCTTCGCCAAGGGCGCCTCGCTGGAGGATCCCACGGGACTGTTCAACTCCAGCCTCGAAGGCAACACCCGGCGCGCCATCGATTTCCATCAAGGCGACACGATCGACGAGGAGGCGCTGAAGGCGCTCGTTCGTGCCGCCGCAGCGCTGAACACGTTATCAAAGACTGCCGTGTCGCGGAAGAAATCAAGCGGAACATGAGGTTTCGCTAAAGCATTTCGCGCAAAAGTGTGCAGCAGTTTAGCGATAGCGACAGCGTAAAAACAAAGACCTAAAGCGCGAAGAGCGAATCTGAAAGATCGCGACGCGCTTTAATGGATCGGGTTCGCCTCGCGCTCGAGAAAGAGTTCGAGATTGTCGAGGCCGATCTCCGTGCCCTGGAGGCGGGCGCCGTTGTCGGCGTAGCCGTCGAGGAAGACTACCTGCTCGGTGAAGACCATTTTCGTGCCGTGGGGTTCAGCTTCGAAGGTGATTGTGGCGAGCGAGGCGGAGATGCGCCTTTCGCCGAGCTTCATCTCATAGGCATAGATGATACGGGTGTCAGGCACGATATCGATGTAATGGGCGTCAAAAGCGTGCAGGAGCCCGTCCGTATCGGCGACATGGTTTCGCTCGGTACCGCCGGGACGGAAATCGAGCCTGTAATCCAGCGGAACCCATTCGCCGTGGCAGGCGAACCATTGACGCTTTGCCTCCGGCGTCGACCAGGCGCGGAAGACACGGCCGACCGGTGCTTTCAGGCGGCGCTCGATGACGAGGGTGGCATGTTCGGCAGATCGTGTCGTCATTCGGAAAAGCTCTCCGGTTCTTCGGCGAGAAATTGATCCAGCCTATCGAAGGTAGTCGTCCAGCGGCTCTTTCGCTGTTCCACCCAGCGCTCGACGGTGGCAAGCGCATCCTGCTGCAGGCGGTAGGTTCGAACCCGGCCGGATTTCTCCGAGAGCACGAGGCCACTATGCTCCAGCACCTGCAGATGTTTCATTACCGTCGGCAAGGCCACCGCGAGCGGCGCGGCCAGCTCGGTGACCGAAGCCGGGCCACGGCCGAGGCGATCGATCATGCCGCGCCGGCTGCGGTCGGATAGCGCGTGGAACATGCGGTCGAGATCGGCCTGGCTTTCGATCATCCAGCGGCATCCCGGAAGCGGGCGGGCAACCGCTCTTTATAGGGGTAGAACTTGAAGTAGGGGCGGGCCTCGTCCAGTGCCCGTGCAAAGGAGGGGCGCGTCAGCAGCCGATCGTAATAGGCGCGAAGGTTCGGCTGCTCCGCTGAAAACGGAACCAGCGTCTCGGCATAGAAGAGCGACGGGGCTGCGGCGCAATCGGCCATGGTGAAGCCGTCGCCCGCTATCCATTGTTTGTCGGCGAGCTGCTTTTCGATCATCGCATAGGCAGTGGCGAGTGTCGCCTTGGCGGCGGTCACCTCGATTTCATCAGCCGTGCCCTCGGGGCGCCGGCGATTGCTGACGAGCGCCTGCATCGGCGCCTGGACATAATGGTCGAAGAATCGATCCCAGAGGCGGACCTGCAGCGCCCGGTCGATCTCAAGCGGCAGCAGGCGAACGGGGCCAGGATAGTAGTGCTCGAGATATTCGATGATGATCGACGTCTCGGGAATGGTGCTGTCGCGCGCCTCGTCCCGCAGCAGCGGCATCTTGCCGATCGGCCAGAAGCGGAAGAGATCGGAACGCGAGCTCTCGTCGGACAGATCGACGAGACGATTTTCGAAGGGTGTGCCGTTTTCGTAAAGCGCGATCAGCACCTTGTGGCAGAAGGAGGCGAGCGGATGCCCATAGAACACGAGCGACATGCGGCGACCTTTCCTGTTGTGATAAACTTTACCGTTCGACTAAGTATCAGGTCGGCCGGCATAGCACAACAGATAGTTTGCCAATCGCGCAAGTATCGCCATCAGCCAATATATCTTGCGACCACCAAATGGCCGGGTGTCGGCTGGCCGTCTTCCATGCGCACGTTGATATCCGATATCTCGACGAGTTCGAAACCGGTGGCCGCCAGGCGTTCTTTCACATAGGCGTCGGCATGGGCGAAGCGCTGATGCGGACCGACCATGTAGGCGCGGCCAGCGAGAGTGGCGTCCGGCACGGTTTCCGAGGAGAAGATGAACAGGCCGCCCGACGTCAGGTTCTCGGCGGCGCCGAAGAACAGCGGTTCGAGTGCGCCGAGATAGGGCAGTACGTCGGTGGCTGTGATGATGTCGAAGGCGTCCTCGTCGTTGTCGTCGAGGAAATCTTCGACCTCGGCGACGAAGAGGGTTTCGTAGAGATCCTTCTCATGGGCAATCTCGACCATCTTCTCCGATAGGTCGATGCCGGTCATGTCGGCACAGAGGTCGCGCAGTGCGCCGCCGGTCAGGCCCGTGCCGCAGCCGAGATCGAGCAGCCGCTTGAACGGTCCGAGCTTCAGCGCCTGCAGGCGCTGGCGCACCAGCATCGGCACGTGATAGCCGAGCTGCTCGACAAGTACGTCCTCGAAAACCTCGGCATGCTGGTCGAACAGGGTTTCGACATAGGCGTCAGGCGCCCTGGCAGGAGTTTCGCCGCGGCCCATGGCGGCGATGCGCACGGCGGCACCGCCGTGATCGTCGGGATCGATTGCCAGGACTTCCTCATAGGCTGCCACCGCCGCGTCGACATCGCCGGCCTTTTCCAGCGCCAGAGCGCGGTTATAGGCCTCGCCAAGGGCTTCTTCGTCGATCTTCTTTGCCATCGTGGTCCATCGTCCTTTTGTTTCAGGCATGCGTCTAAGGCGGCTTTCGAAGTTTTGCAATGGCGCTGCTGCGAGCGCAGAATGGGCGCAAAGAAGACGAAGGGAGGAATACCGATGAAATCGGAGCAAGAACGGCCGTCATTGCTACCTGAAGGGGAGGCTGCACGGGCATTGCTGCTGCCTGGCACGCCAGGCGAGATCACCAACACGCTTAGCCATTATTACCGCGGTGAACTCGGGCGGATGACGAGTTGGCGCGACCGTATCGACCGAACGTCCAACTGGGCGATCACCGTGGTCGCGGCGCTGCTTTCGGTGTCGCTGTCGACGCCGACCTCGCATCACGGCGTGCTGCTGTTCGGGATGATGCTGGTGACGCTGCTTCTGATCATCGAAGCGCGGCGCTACCGCTTCTTCGACATCTACCGAGCCCGCATTCGCCAGATCGAGCGCTGCTATTTCGCGCAGATTTTGGCGCCGGAGGCGGGGGTCGGCAGAGAATGGGCCTCGGTGATCGCCAGCAGCCTGCGCAAGCCGCGTTTCCTGCTCAGCTACTGGGACGCGATGCACCGCCGGCTCAAACGGAACTATGGTTGGATGTATTCTATCCTGTTTCTCGCCTGGTGCCTGAAGATCTCGACGCCGAAATTGCAAACGGAGGGCATGCCGGCGCTACAGGCGCAGTCCTGGACCTATGTCATCGATAATGCGGTGCTGGGGCCTATTCCCGGCCTTGCGGTCATCATCATCGTCATCGTCTTCTACCTCAGCATCCTCTGCTTTGCGCTCCGCCCGGTCCGTGACCAAGGTGAATTCGGCCATGGCGAGGCACATGTCTGATGGTGGGTAGGGGCCGGATCAGTGCAGGATGAACTCTCCTTTCAGCGCCCGCCACTCGGTTGGCGAGATCAGCTTGCGGTGGACATAGCGCACCGAATGCAGCGGTCCGTCGAGCTTTTCTTCCCAAAATTTCAGAAAGCCGCGCATTTCAGGAAAATCGGGGGCGAGATCATAATCCTGCCAGACATAAGTCTGTAGGATCGCCGGATGATCCGGCAGGTGGTAGAGGATCTGGGCGGTCGTCAGACCATAGCCCTTCAGTTGTTTTTCCATGTCCTTGTGCATCGTGTTCACTTCTTCTCGTTCCCACTCGCGCGCTTATTAGCGCTACGTGATATGGAAACATGCGAGTGGTTAACGGAAGCTTTACAGATACTTCATAAAAGGACAATTGATTTTTAATATCAATAGATTAGCAGCATATAGTGGGGAGTGCTGCCACGTCGGTTCTCATTGATGCACGCTGTTGTCTGAAAACCGTGAGACACCTTCGGGCGGCATGCATCAGCGCTTGAGATGCCGGGTCAAGCGGCGTTCGATCCAAGCCCAGAGATGGCGCAGCGCCTCGACGATGACGAGGTAAAAGATCGCTGCCCAGAGATAGGTCTGGTAGTCAAAGGTGCGGGAGAAGGCGTAGCGGGTTTCGCCCATCAGGTCGAGCACGGTGATGATGGCGACGACCGCCGAGCCCTTGATCAGCAGGATGATTTCGTTGCCATAAGGGCGGAGTGCGACGATGAGAGCCTGCGGCAGAATGATCTTGCGGAAAGCGATGAACCGGTGGATGCCGAGGGCCGCGGCCGCCTCGTGCTGGCCATGCGATACGCTTTCGATGGCGCCGCGCAGGATTTCCGCCTGGTAGGCCGCGGTATTGATGGTCATGGCAAAAAGGCCGCAATACCAAGCTTCGCGGAAGAACCACCAGATACCGACGGTTTCAAGCTGCGGCCGGAAAACGCCGAGGCCGTAATAAACCAGGAACAACTGGGCAAGCAGCGGCGTGCCGCGGAAGAAATAGATGTAGCCGTAGGCGAGCGCATTCAGCAACCGGTTCTTCGACATGCGCGCTGCGGCAAGCGGCAGCGACAGAACTGCGCCGCAGATCACGGAAATGAAAACGAGGCTGAGTGTGACCCCGAGACCGTGGAGATAGCGCGGTCCGTAGCGGGTGAATTTTTCCGGATCCCAGCCGTTGACGACGGAGATCACCAGCAGCGCGCCGAATACTGCCCAGACGGCGACAAAAATATAGCCGGCCATACGCGCCGGCGTCATCGGCTTCATCACTTCGCGAGGTGCGGGCTGCGGCGGGATCAGCGTTTCGGCGTAGCTCATCGGCGGATCTCCGAACGTCTGGCCCACCGCTCGACATAGGCGAGCAGAAAGGAGGAGAGAATGGCGAGCACCAGATAGAGACAGCAGGCCAGGCCATAAAAGAAGAAGGGTTCTTTGGTCACGCGCACGGCGACACTTGTCTGGCGCAGGATATCGGCAAGACTGATGATTGAGACGTAGGAGGTGTCCTTCAGGAGCACCATCCAGAGGTTCGTCAGGCCCGGCAGCGCGATGCGCACGAGCTGCGGCAGGATGATCAGGCGCAGCGTGCGACCGCTATGCAGTCCAAGCGCATCGCCTGCCTCATACTGCCCCTTGGGAATGGCGCGAAAGGCTGAGAGCAATACTTCCGAACAGTAGGCGGAGAAGACCACCGAAAGCGCGATGACGCCGGCGAGGAAGGCGTTGATCTCGACCGGCGGCCCGTCATAACCGACGAAGGTCAGCAGAGACTGGATCAGCATCTGCATGCCGTAATAGATGATGAAGAGCGTCAGAAGCTCCGGCAGGCCTCGGAAGATCGTCGTGTAGATGCCGGCCGCCAGCCGAAGCGATTTTTCTTCCGACTGCTGGCCGAGCGCCACTAGGAAGCCGATGACGAGGCCGATCGGTAGGGTGACGATTGCCACCGAAACGGTCACCTGCAGGCCAAGCGCGATCTCGTCGCCCCAGCCGGTATCGCCACAGGCAAGAATCGTCGACTGACCTAGCCAGGTGAAGATGCCAACGGGTCCGCATAACGGATCGAAAATGTGCACAAGTGAGCTCCAGAAGGAGCCGAGCGCGGAAAATAATCCGCCCATGCGATAATTCCCCTCACGGCTTTTGCCGTTTTGATCTTGCTATCTTTGTCAAACAAAAATGGCGGAAGAGCAAGCCTTCCGCCATTACCTTGATTGGCCAGATAGCGAATTTCTTATTCGCCGTAAACGTCGAAGTCGAAGTACTTGTCCTGGATCTTCTTGTACTCACCGCTGGCGCGGATCGCAGCGATCGCCGTGTTCAGTTTTTCCTTGAGCGGATCGCCCTTGCGGATGGCAATGCCGGCGCCGTTGCCGTTGATTTCCTTGTCGACCGGCAGAGTCGTCAAGATCTTGCAGCAGGCGCCGGCGTCGGATTTGACCCATTCGGAGAGAACCACGACGTCGTCGATGACGGCGTCGACACGGCCGCTGGAGACGTCGAGCTTGTATTCGTCAGCGGTGGGGTAGAGCTTCAGTTCGGTGTCGGCCAGATGCTTCTCGGCATAGTTGGCGTGCGTCGTGGAGGTCTGCGCGCCGATCACCTTGCCCTTGAGCCCGGCAACGTCAGTAATCGTCGAATCCTTCGGCACGGCGATGGCTGGCGGGGTGTTGTAGTACTTGTTGGAGAAATCGACGAGCTTCAGACGCTCCGGGGTGATCGACATGGAGGAAACGATCATGTCGAACTTCTTGGCGTTGAGCGCCGGGATGATGCCGTCCCAGTCGGTGCTGACGAAGGAGCATTCAGCCTTCATCTCAGCGCAGAGCGCCTTGGTGATGTCGATGTCGAAGCCCTGGATCGTGCCGCTGGCATCGACGAACTCGAAGGGCGGATAGGTCGAATCGGTGCCGATCACATACTTTTCGCCATCGGCCATGGCCGAGCCAGCGAAAAGGGACATCGCCGCGATCGAGGCTGCCGCGAAAATACGGGTGGAGATATGCATGAGGATCCTCTCTGTTGGTAGCCGCCGCTGTTTTTCTCGTGGGCTGACGGCCGCAATTCAACGGTACCTAGACCGCCTTGCGGCGATAATCAGACTTTTTTTGATGGAATTGCAACACAAATCCCATCGCAATTGGGCGGTGCAAATAGCAGGCGAGATGAACGCCGGCAGACTGCAACATTCACGCGAGGTTAATCCGCGGCTTCCTAGAACCGGAACAAATCGGCGGTTCGGCGATTGCCATTCCGCCGTTTCGCCTCAATGCAAAGCTAGGGGCGGAACCGGGGCCTATCGGCCTTTAAGAAGCTCAACCAGGATCGAGGAAACCCGATGGGCATGAAATCAAGATTGTTCGCAAGCGCGGCTTTTCCGTTGCTTACCCTTTCGCTGGCGTTCCAGCCGGCATCGGCAATGGCTGCCGTGCGCGACGTCGCGCCGCAGGCGCCAGCCGTGCGGCAAGTCGAACAAGGCAGCTTCGAGGTGGCGCAGGACGCGCCTTCCGAAGAGGAATTGCTGAAGAAGAAGCACAAACAGAAGGAGCAAGCTCCGGCCGAACAGGCGCCGGCCGCCGAGCAACCGAAGGAGGCGCCGGCCGAAAAGCCGAAGGCTGAGCGGAAGGAGGCGCCGGCGCCCGAACCCAAGGCACAGCCGGAACCGCCGAAGGCCGAAGCCGCGCCGAAGGCAGAGCCCGCGCCGCAGGCCGAAAGCAAGCCAGAGCGAAAGTCCAAGCAGGAAGCCCAGCCCGAGGCAAAACCGGAGGCCGAGCCGCAGCAGGAGCAGCCGGTAACGCAGGAAAAGCCGAAGAAGCCGAAGAAGCAGGCCGAGCCGGAGGCTCAACCGCAGCCCGAACAGCAGCCGGCCGCAAAGGAAGTGCAGCCGGAGACGGAGCAGGCGCAGCCGGAAGCCAAGCCGGACGGCGGCAAGCGGGCTAAAGGACAGGACAAGGGCCAAGGCAAAGATAAAGCCAAGGGCAAGGCCGAGACGGCTGCGCCCGAAGCTGTGACGCCGACCGAGGAACAAGCCAAACCCGAAGTCAAGCCGGAGGCAAAACCTGCCGCCGAGGCGCCGGCCGAGAAGAAGCCGACAAAGGGCGAGACGGCTGCGCCCGCAGACAAGTCGAATGCAGACAAGGCGGGCCAAGAGAAAGCGCCTGGAGACAAGCCTGGCGAAGTGAAAGCGCCCGAAGACAAGGCGGCGGCTCCGGAGGCCGCACCCGCCGAAAAGCCGAAGGACGGCACCGCAGCCAAGCCTGCCGGTGAACAGCCCGCCGGCGAGCAGCCGGCCGCGCCCGCGACCGGCACTGCCCAGCCGCTGCCGGATGCCAGCGGCGGCCAGCAGGTTAAGCAGGCCATTCCGGCGCCGGAAAAGGCTTCGCCCGAAGAGCTGGAGCGCCGCAAGAAGATCGCCGCGGACCCAGCCAAAAGCAACGAAACCGTCGTGCTGCCGGTCGAGAACGGCGCGGCCGTGCTCGACAGCGACAAGGATGCCGACCGCAGCAAGGGCCGGGAAGGCCGCCGCGATCGCGACAAGCAGCGCGCCGACAGCAAGGACTTCAAGGTGCCGACCTCGGATGCCGAAGCGCAAGCCGCCACTGGCGGCGTGGCGCAGCCCTCCGTCAAGATCGAGGCGGTGACCCGCGAGAAGGGCACGAGGCTCGACGAGCGGCCGCAATTCATCCGTCCTGATGGCGCGCGCATCGACGACCGCAGCGACCAAAACCGCGTGATCATTCAATACAATAACCAGGTCATCGTGCGTAGCGACGACGACAGGCGGTTCCTGCGTGACGGCGAACGGCCGAACTACGAGGAGCTGTCTGGTGATCGCTACCGCGAGACGATCACACGGCCGGAAGGCTATCGCATCGTGACGATCCGCAACCGCTATGGCGACATCATCCAGCGGTCGCGTGTCGATGCCCGGGGACGCGAGAATGTGCTCTACTACTCCCAGGAACTCTATGACGATCCGGACCGCGATTATTTCGAGGATCCGGGCGCCGACCTGCCGCCGATGCGGCTGCGTGTGCCGCTCGACGACTATATCATCGACACCCGCAGCGATCCGAATCGGGACTATTACGAGTTCCTGAGCGAGCCGCCGGTCGAGCCGGTCGAGCGTGTCTATTCGCTCGACGAGGTGAAATATTCGGCGCGTATCCGTGACAAGGTGCGCCGCATCGACCTCGACACGATCACCTTCGCGACCGGCAGTGCCGATATCCCGATGACCCAGGCGCGGACGTTGCGCAAGGTCGCCGACGCAATCAGCCAGGTGCTCAAGAGGGATCCGAGCGAGACCTTCCTGATCGAAGGTCATACTGATGCGGTCGGCTCCGACCAGAGCAACCTCATCCTCTCCGACCAACGGGCGGAATCGGTCGCCAACGTACTCTCCGACGTTTACGGCATCCCGCCGGAGAACCTGGCGACCCAGGGTTACGGCGAACAATATCTGAAGGTCAACACAACAGACCCTGAACAGGAAAACCGCCGCGTGACCATCCGCCGCGTCACGGCGCTGGTTCGGCCTGTCGCTGCCAAGTAAATGCTGTTGCCCCTCTCCAGAACCGGAGAGGGGCATTCAGTTGTCTGTCTTTTTTCTCCTCGGCGGACCGGGCAAGGGAAGCTGCTGCCATCCTGCCGGTTTTACTCGCCGGCTTTCCTGGCAGCCTTTTCGATGGTGTCGGCGACCTTCTCCGGCTGGGATGCGAAGACGGCGTGGCTTGCTTTGATCTCGGTCACATCGCTGCCGGCGCGTTTTGCCATGTCGCGCTCCAGCTCGGGATTGATAGAGCGATCCTGCGTGGCGACGATCGACCAACTCGGTTTCGTGCGCCATGCCGGGTCTGAGACCTTGGCGGAGAAGGCCTGCTTGGCGGCGAAGACCTGCGCCCTGGCCATGAAATCAGCCTCGGCTTGCGGAAGGTCGGCTGCGAAATCCGCAGCAAAGGCACCCGGATCGAGATAGAGATATTTGCCGTCCTTGGTTTCCCTTATATCCATGCTGCCGGCGGGCTTCGAACTGGCGAGGCTCAGCAGGCTTTCACCCTTGTCGGGCTGGAACGCTGCGACATAGACGAGGCCTGCGACACTGGGATCGTTGCCAGCTTGCGTGATGACCATGCCGCCATAGCTGTGACCGACAAGCAGGCTCGGTCCCTCCTGCAGGTCGAGAACCCGCTTCGTCGCCGCCACATCGTCTTCGAGCGAGGTGATCGGCTCCTGGACGATGGTGACGTTGAAGCCGCGTTTTTCGAGAATCTCGGTCGCCTTGCGCCATCCCGAACCGTCGGCGAGCGCGCCGTGGACGATCACGATGTTCTTGACCGCGGCAGCTTCCGCCGCGAAGGCGATGCCGGTGGTGGCGAAAGCAAGGGCGGCCGTGAAAATGAGGCGTCTATTCATGGGTGTTACTCCTTGGGTGATGTTACGTTCCGGATTCAGCCGAAGGTGAAGGCGTAGGCCTGGACGCCGGGGTCGAGGAAACGGATCTCGAAGTTGCGGGCGACGACGGGGCCGGACTGGCGGACAAGTTGGTAAAGCTTGGTCGCGCTCACCACGCCGTTGCCTTCGGCATCGATGTCGGAGCCGTGGTCCGCTCCCGGCGCCTTGCCGTCGACCGTCACCTGGAAGCGGATCGGTTTGGCGTCGGCGCCGGGCCCTAGTACGAGATGCAGGTCGCGGGCGCTGAAACGATAGGCAATGCCGCCGCCCGGCTGATCAAGCGTCGCCTGATCTTTGCCGACAGTCCAGGTTCCGGACAGGCCCCAGCCGTTGAGGCCGGGTTCGGCGATCGAATAATTTTGTGCGGCGTCGGCCTGCAGCCCTTCCGGAGAGGCGAAATTTGCTGCCTGTGCGTAGCCGATATAGGTTTCGCCGGAGCGGATATTGCCAAGGTCAGGACCTGCTTCCGCGCCCGTGGCATCCGGCGCGACCGCAGCGCTTGCCGCCGTCTGGCTGCCGGCCTCGCGCAACAGGTCCTGAATGGCCTTCTCGGTCGTGCCATAATTGCCTTCGCCGAAATGGTGGTAGCGGATCTGACCCTTGGCATCGATCAGATAGGCGGCGGGCCAGTAGCTGTTTTCGAAGGCGCGCCAGATCTTGTAGTCATTGTCGATGGCGACGGGATAGCCGATCTTGAAGTCGGCGACCGCCTTCTTGACGTTGTCGATCTTCTTCTCGAAGGCAAATTCCGGGGCATGGACGCCGATCACCACGAGGCCCTGGTCCACATATTTTTCCGCCCAGGCCCTGACATAGGGGATGGTACGAATGCAATTGATGCAGGAATAGGTCCAAAAATCGACGAGCACGACTTTGCCCCGCAGCTGTTCGGTGGTCAGAGGCTCGGAATTCAGCCATTCGACCGCGCCGCCGAACGACGGTGCATGACCTTCGACCGGCAGATCGCTGCGGAAGGGCTTCTTCACATCGGCAGCAGGGATCGTCACGTCGTTGCTCGCCACTTCGGAGGCTGCACCAAACGGCTTTGCATGCAGCCTGTCGAGCACGGCCTGTTCCAGCGATGCGGTGCTGGCATAGGACAGCCGCGCCAGCAGGCTGGTGTCGAGGCCAAAGGCGATGACGGCGACGCCAGCGAGTACCGCAGCGCCGAGCACTTGGCGAATCCGGTCGCCGACGCCGAGCGAACGCTTCATGGCAGCGAATATCTTGCCGCCGACAAGCAGGGCGACGGCAAGCGAGCTTGCGGCGCCGGCGGCATAGGCTGCCAGCAGGAAGGTCGTTTGCAGGTTGGCGCCCTGCAAGGCGGCGCCGGTCAGAACAAGGCCGAGGATCGGGCCGGCGCAAGGCGCCCAAAGCAGACCGGTGGCGACGCCGAGGAGGAGGGCGCTCTTCACCGTCGGCGCGGTGCGGCCACTGCGGCTGGCATTCACCAGATTGTTGCCGAGATCGACGATCGGCCGGGCAAGGGTGCTGGCAAAACGCGGCGACAGCAGACTTGCGCCAAAGAGCGCCAGTAGGACGATCGCGGCCAGGCGGCCATATTCATTGGCGCGGATGGCCCAGCTGCCGCCGACGGCCGCCAGCGTGGCGACCAGCGCGAAGGTGGTGGCCATGCCGGCCAGCATCGGCAGCGTGCTCCTGACGAAAGGCTGTCCGGCACGGGCGAAGACGAAAGGGAGGACGGGGAGGATGCACGGGCTGAGGATCGTCAGCGCGCCTCCGAGATAGGCAATGATCAGAAGTGTCATCATCGTTTCCTTTGAAACCGATTGATCGGGCTCTGGACGGCGATGGGCCTGAACCAGCAACGGCTGCGATATGGCCGGGCGGAGGTATCCCGGATGTGTCCGGTTTTGCGGGGAAATGTACCGAAGTGTTGCCGACAGGTGATGGCGATACAGAGCGACACAAACTGACGTCGCGGCGACCGGTCGTCGCCGCTGCATGCTTTACCCGGAGGCTGCGATTGTATCAGATTGTATCGCGGCGGCCGGAAACTACATCAGCTTTCAAAAGCCGGCGGCTTGCGACATACCGGTGATACAAGCGGAATGTCTTTTGAGAGCATGAACATTCGACAGGAGAGACCGATGTCAGAGCAAATCAACCATCACCGCCGCCGTTTCTTCGGCATGACGGCAGTCGCCCTTGCGGCGGTCGAATTCGGCGTGGCCGGAACGGCCGCCGCGCAGTCGCCCGCCGTATCCCTACCTGCGGTGAAGGCCGGAACCAACACGTCCTTCGAAGCCCTGAAGCAGGTGAATGCCGGGGTGCTTGATATCGGTTATGCCGAGGCGGGCAAGGCGGATGGCCCGGTCGTGCTGCTGCTGCACGGCTGGCCTTACGACATCTATAGTTTTGTCGACGTCGCGCCGCTGCTGGCCTCGGCAGGCTACAGGGTGATCGTGCCTTATCTGCGCGGGTACGGCACGACAAGGTTTCTGGACCAGGCAACAGCGCGCAACGGCCAGCCGGCGGCGCTGGCTGCCGATATGATTGCGCTGCTCGATGCGCTCGATATCGAGAAGGCGGTGGTTGCCGGCTATGACTGGGGTGGGCGGACCGCCAACATTATGGCGGCATTGTGGCCGGAGCGCTGCAAGGCGATGGTGTCGGTGAGCGGCTACCTGATCGGCAGCCAGGAGGCCAACAAGAAGCCGCTGCCCCCGAAGGCCGAACTTGCATGGTGGTACCAGTTTTATTTTGCAACCGAGCGTGGTCGTGAGGGTTACGAAAGCAACACCCATGATTTCGCAAAGCTCATCTGGCAGACCGCGTCGCCGAAGTGGAATTTCGACGATGCGACCTTCGACAGATCGGCCGCCGCCTTCGACAATCCCGACCATGTCGAAATCGTCATTCACAATTACCGCTGGCGCCTCGGGCTTGTCGAAGGCGAGGCCAAGTATGATGACTACGAGACGAGGCTTGCCGCACTGCCGACGATTTCGGTGCCGACGATCACCATGGAGGGGGATGCAAACGGCGCGCCGCATCCGCAGCCTTCTGCCTATGCCGGAAAGTTTTCCGGCAAATACGAGCATCGCACGATCGCCGGCGGCATCGGCCACAACCTGCCCCAGGAAGCCCCGCAGGCCTTCGCCCAGGCGGTCATCGACGTCGACCGCTTTTGATCGACGCCGCCGTTCACTCGTTGCTCCGGCCAGCGCAATATGCGTAGGTCGCGTCAGCCGCCTCGATCATCGAGGCGGAGGGCGCGGCCGCTTGCATCGGTAAGGATAGGGAAAAATGGATCATGTCGATCACATTCTGGTCGTCGACGACGATCGTGAAATCCGCGAGCTGGTATCCGGCTATCTGCAGAAGAATGGCCTGAGGACAAGTGTGGCCGCAGACGGGCGGCAGATGCGCAGCTTTCTCGAAGGCAATGCTGTCGACCTGATCGTGCTCGACGTGATGATGCCCGGCGACGACGGGCTGGTGCTCTGCCGCGAACTGCGGGGCGGGCGGCACAAGGCGATCCCGATCCTGATGCTGACGGCGCGCACCGACGAGATGGACAGGGTTCTCGGGCTGGAAATGGGCGCCGACGACTATCTTGCCAAGCCCTTTGCCGCGCGCGAACTGCTTGCCCGCATCAAGGCGGTGCTGCGACGGACGCGGATGCTGCCGCCCAACCTGCAGATCAGCGAGGCGGGGCAACTGCTGAGCTTCGGCGACTGGCGGCTCGATACGGTCGGCCGGCATCTTCTCGACAAGGAAGGAACGGCGATTGCGCTCAGCGGCGCCGAATACCGTCTGCTTCGCGTCTTCATCGATCATCCGCAGCGGGTCCTCAATCGCGACCAGCTTCTCAGCCTGACGCAGGGCCGCGACGCCGATCTGTTCGATCGTTCGATCGATCTGCTTGTCAGCCGCCTGCGGCAGCGGCTCGGCGACGATGCACGCGAACCGATCTACATCAAGACGGTGCGCAGTGAAGGTTATGTGTTTTCGGTTCCGGTGGAAATCTCGGAGCCGCGTCAATGAGGGCGGCGATCCCTTTGATTTCGGGCTCGATGTGGCCGAGCACGTTGCGATCACGGATCTTCCTCATCCTGCTGATCGGTCTCGCTCTTGCCTACGGGCTGTCGTTCAGCGTGCTCTATATGGAGCGCACCATGTCGGCCAAAGCCGTGATGCTCGGCACGCTGGAGAACGATGTTGCGACCTCGATTGCTGTTCTCGACCGACTTCCCCCCGGCGAACGCGGCGATCTGCTGGATCGGCTCGGCCGCGGCAACTACCGCTTCGTGCTCGGACCCGGGCTTCCGGGCGTGCCGGATACATCAAGCAAGGGGGCGGAGATCGCAGGCAAGATAGAGGAGGCGATCGGGCATCGCTTTCCGATCCGGATCGAACGGATTCCGGGCGAGGTCAACCGGTTGCAGGCGCATCTGACGCTGAGCGACGGAAGCCCGCTGACGATCGACGTCACGCCCAAGGGTGTCATGCCGATCGCCGCATGGCTGCCCTATGTCTTCGCCGTCCAGATGGCGCTGCTCATCCTCTGTACGTGGTTTGCAGTCCGCCAGGCGATCCGGCCGCTCGGCGAGCTGGCCGCTGCCGCCGATGCTCTCGATCCCAATAAGGATGGCCCGGCCTTGAGCGAAGCGGGGCCGAGCGAGGTAGCGTACGCAGCACGCGCCTTCAACGCGATGCGGGAGAGGATCGCCCATTACCTCGAAGAGCGGGTGCAGATATTGGCGGCCATCGCGCATGACCTGCAGACGCCGATCACCCGCATGCGGCTGCGCGCCGACATGGCGGAGGATTCGCCTGAGAAGGACAAGCTGGTGCACGATCTCGGCGAGATCCAGCGCCTTGTCCAGGACGGTATTGCCTATGCGCGCAGCGCTCACGGCAGCGGCGAGAAGAATGCCCGCATCGATCTCGCCTCGTTCATCGACAGCATCGCCTACGACTATCAGGACACCGGAAAGGCGGTGACGGTCGTCGGCCTGGTTCAGGGCGCCGCCTTCACCAAGCCGCACGCCCTTCGCCGCATCCTGTCGAACTTCATCGACAATGCGTTGAAGTTTGCCGGGGCCGCCGAGATCAGCGTCGGGCGCAGCACTGAGAACGAAATCGTCATCACCGTACTGGATCGCGGTCCCGGCATTCCCAACGATATGCTCGAAGCCGCCATGCAGCCTTTCTTCCGGCTGGAGCAATCCCGCAACCGGGAGACCGGCGGCACCGGTCTCGGTCTTGCGATCGCCCAGCAACTAACGGCGAAGATCGGCGGATCGCTGACGCTCTACAATCGCGCCGGCGGCGGGTTGGCAGCGGAAGTCACCCTCCGGTGATGACTGCAGCCGGCGGAAGTTTTTCGACGGTTTTGTACGGGAAGATGTCGTGGACAGCGGATGCTACGTTTTGTGACATTTCGACCGATTCCTGAAACATGGCGGATATATCGGCCGGTCAAACCACACTCCGTCAACCCGGTCGCGAGTAGCGACCACTCGCGTAAAGCGACGCAAACAGGAGTGTTCCCATGACCAAGTTCGACAAGGTTCTCTATACCGGCAAGACCCGCACCACCGGTGGGCGCGACGGCGCGTCGCAGAGCGACGACGGTCAGCTCGATATCAAGCTCTCGCCGCCCGGCAGCGCGCGGCCCGGCACCAATCCCGAACAGCTTTTCGCAGCCGGTTGGTCGGCCTGCTTCATCGGCGCGATCGGCATTGCTGCGGGCAAGCTGAAGGTCAGGCTTCCGGCAGAGACCGCCGTGAATGCCGAGGTCGATCTCGGGGCGACCGAGGGCGACTATTTCCTGCAGGCCCGCCTCAAGGTCAGCCTGCCTGGTATCGAAGTGGACGTCGCGAAGGCATTGGTGGATGAGGCGCACCGGACTTGCCCCTATTCGAAGGCGACGCGCGGCAATATCCATGTCGAATTGACCATTGCCTGACGGATCGATTGCCCGCCAAAAGGCTATTGGCGGCGGCGGGCAGAGGAGCCGAAAGCAAACGGGACGAGGCCGATCGGGCCTCGCCGATTGGAGGATTTGATGAGATTGATGATCATCTGCATTCTGGGAGCGGTGGTCTTCGCCGCGCCCTGCATCTACGACATAAGCTCGCAGGAGCCATCGCCGCTCACGGGCCTGGTGACGGCGGCATCCGCGGTTTCCCTTTCAGGCCACCAGGGAGAAAGACTGTGAAACTCTATCAGAATGAAATTTCCTCGGCGACATCGAGAGTCCGGATCGCGCTCGCCCTGAAGGGACTGACGGCGGAAGCGCTGCCGGTGACCATCCTTGGCGAAGAGGCAGAGAGCCGGCAGGCCGGATATCGCAGCGTCAACCCGCAGGGGCTGGTGCCGGCCTTGCTGACGGATAACGGTGTCCTCATCACCCAATCGCTGGCGATCATCGAATATCTCGACGAGCTTCAGCCGCAACCGCCGCTGCTGCCCGACACGGCGGAGGGCAGGGCGCTGGCGCGGTCGATCGCGCTGGCGATCGCAGCCGAGATCCATGCGCTGTTGCCGCCGCGGATCGGCCTCCATCTCAAATCGGCGTTCCAGGCCGACGCCGATGCGATTGCCGCCTGGAGCCGTCATTGGGTCGGCGAGGGAATGGCCGCCGTGGAGAAGATGATCGCCGGCCGCAGACAGGGGACCTTCGCGGTCGGAGATCGGCCCGGAGTTGCCGATATTTTTCTCTTCCCGCAGGCAATCAGCGCCCGGCGGATGGGCTTCGACCTCGCCCAATGGCCGCATATCGCAGAGATTGTCGCAAGGCTTGAGGCGATACCGGCTTTCCAGGAGAATGCGCCGGCGCCGAGACGATGATGCGATTGGTGAAGAAGCGGTCACAAATAACAGCAGTTGCTTTCAGTTTGTTATCTTCGCTCGTTACTCTTCGTCATCCTCGGCCTTGTGCCGAGGATCTGCTACCTATTGACCGGCTGCAGATGCTCGGGACAATCCCGAGCATGACGAAAAGGGTGGTTGGCTGTTTCTCTTACGGTGTTGAAATCCGGCGAATGACATCGCTTCTCAGCGGTTGACCCTTGCCTGCAGATGGGCGGGATAACGATCGCCTTCCACCTTGATCGTGGCGAGCGCGCGTTCGATGCTGACAAGATCGTCCGCCGTCAGTTCGACCCCGGCGGCCTGGATGTTTTCCTGGAGGCGATGCAGCTTGGTGGTGCCGGGGATCGGCACGATCCAGGGTTTTTGCGCCAGGAGCCAGGCGAGAGCCACCTGGGCGGGGCTGGCCTTTTTGTTCGCGGCGATCTCGGCGAGAAGATCGACGAGCGCTTGGTTGGCTTTGCGCGCCTCTTGAGAAAAACGCGGCACGACGTTGCGGAAATCCTTGCTATCGAAGGTGGTCGTCTCGTTGATGGAGCCGGTGAGGAAACCCTTGCCCAGCGGGCTGAATGGAACGAAACCGATGCCGAGTTCTTCGAGCGTCGGCAGGATTTCCTGCTCGGGTTCGCGCCACCACAGCGAATATTCGCTCTGTAGCGCCGTTACCGGCTGGACGGCATGGGCACGGCGGATCGTCTCGGCGCCGGCTTCAGAGAGACCGAAATGCCGGACCTTGCCTTCTGAAATCAGCATCTTGACAGTGCCCGCGACATCCTCGATCGGGACATCGGGATCGACGCGATGCTGATAGAACAGATCGATGACGTCGGTCTTCAGGCGCTTCAGCGCCTGGTCGGCCACCGCGCGGATCTGCTCCGGACGGCTGTTCATGCCGCTCTGGCCGCCATTGGCATCGAAGTTGAAACCAAATTTCGTGGCGATCACGACCTCGCTCCGGAAGGGGGCGAGCGCCTCTCCCAGAAGCTCTTCGTTTTTATAGGGGCCATAGGCCTCGGCCGTGTCGAAGAAGGTCACGCCGCGTTCGACAGCCTGCCGGATCAGCGCGGTCGCCTGCTGGATATCTGTCGCTGGGCCATAACCATAACTCAATCCCATGCAGCCGAGACCGATGGCCGAGACTTGAAGTCCGCTGTTTCCGAGTTCGCGCTTCTGCATAGCCGTTTCCTTTCTTAATCTTGATATTGCGCGTCGGTGACCTGCTCCATCCAGTCGACCACCTTGCCGTCGAGCTGTTCCTGGATGGCGATATGGGTCATCGCGGTCGTCGGCGATGCGCCGTGCCAATGGCGTTCACCCGGTGAGAACCAGACGACGTCGCCGGCACGGATCTCTTCGATGAGGCCGCCTTCCCGCTGCACGCGGCCGCAGCCGGAGGTGACGATCAGCGTCTGGCCGAGCGGATGGGTGTGCCAGGCGGTGCGGGCGCCGGGTTCGAAAGTGACGCTGGCGCCGGCGGTGCGGGCGGGGCTGGTCACTGCAAACAGCGGGTCGACGCGCACGCTGCCGGTAAACCAGTCGGCCGGTCCCTTGGCCGAAGGCTGCGAACCGCTTCGTTTGATGTCCATCTCACGTTCCTTTCAACATCTGGAGTGGACAGGCCGGTGGGCCGGCCGGGCGTCCGCCTGGGATGCAAAGTATTTAACGCGTGGGCCGGATGGCGATTAGATGCTATAAACGGCATGGACCCATGAGAAAGTTTCATAAATGCCGCGCCCTGCCGTGAACGACCTGATCGCCTTCCTCGCCGTTGCGCGCGCCCAGAGCTTTACCAAGGCGGCGGGCAAGCTCGGTGTTTCGCAGTCGGCGCTCAGCCACACCATTCGCGGGCTTGAGGAGCGGCTTGGGCTGCGATTGCTAACACGGACGACGCGCAGCGTCTCGCCGACGGAGGCGGGCGAACGCCTGCTCGCCTCCATCGGTCCACGGCTCGATGAGATCGAGAGCGAGCTCGCTGCCTTGAGCGCGTTCCGCGAGAAGCCGGCAGGCACAATCCGCATCAATGCCGGCGAACATGCGGCCAATGCGGTTCTCTGGCCTGCCCTCGAAAAACTTCTGCCTGATTATCCCGATATCCATGTCGAGATCATTGTCGACTACGGACTGACCGACATCGTGGCGGAACGTTACGATGCGGGGGTGCGGCTGGGAGAACAAGTCGCGAAAGACATGATCGCGGTGCGCATCGGCCCCGATATGAGCATGGCTGTGGTCGGCGCTCCCGCCTATTTCGACAACAGGGCGACGCCGCTGACGCCGCAGGAGCTGACCGATCACAATTGCATCAATCTGCGCCTGCCGACCTATGGCGGCGTCTATGCCTGGGAGTTCGAGAAGGACGGGCACGCGCTCAGGGTTCGGGTCGAGGGACAGTTGGTCTTCAACAATATCGCGCTGCGGCTGAACGCAGTGCTGGCAGGGTTGGGGCTGGCATATCTGCCGGAGGATGCCGTGCAGGCGCATTTTGCCGATGGGCGGCTGGTGCGTGTGCTGGAGGACTGGTGCCCGCCGTTTCCCGGCTATCATCTCTATTATCCGAGCCGCCGGCATGCGTCGCCGGCATTTGCCCTTGTCGTCGATGCACTACGCTATCGCGGGTAGAGACCGATATTTTCAGGTCGCTGACAGCGAGCAGCTATCCGTGCCAGCCCCTCTTGCAACGCGCGACAAGCTCTCTGCCGGGAGCGAAAGCATGCTGCGCCGGCAATTTGACATTCCTTCACTCGCCACTAATTCACATTTGAAACTGAAGGAAACAATGAATGAATACTGCGGCACTTGCCACGAAAGCCCGGACCGGTGTGTCCGGTTTGGACACAATTCTGGCAGGCGGTCTTTCCATCGGCCACGTGTTTCTCCTTGAGGGAAATCCGGGAGCGGGCAAGACGACTATTGCGCTGCAGTTTCTGATCGAAGGGGCTCGGCTCGGCGAGCAGGGGCTCTACATCACCCTTTCGGAAACCGACAGCGAACTGCGGGCCGGTGCTGCGTCGCACGGCATGGTGATCGACGGCAAAATCGAGGTCGTCGAGCTCGTGCCTCCGGAAAGCCTGCTCGATGCCGACCAGCAGCAAAGCCTGCTTTATTCATCCGATCTTGAACTCGGCGAGTCGACACGAGAAATCTTCGCAGCTTTCGAGCGGGTCAGACCGAGCCGGGTGGTTCTCGACAGCCTGTCCGAAATAAGGCTGCTTGCGCAAAGCTCGCTGCGCTACCGCCGGCAGATCCTTGCGCTCAAACATTATTTCGCCCGACAGGGGGCGACCGTCCTTCTCCTTGACGACATGACCTCCGACACGCTCGACAAGACGGTGCATAGCGTTGTGCACGGGGTCATCCATCTCGATGAGCTGGCGCCGAATTACGGCGCTGAACGGCGACGCTTAAGGGTGACGAAATACCGCGGACAGGCTTTCCGCGGTGGCTATCACGATTTCACCATCCAGACCGGCGGTGTCGTCGTGTTTCCGCGCCTGGTCGCCGCCGAACACAGGACGAGTTATGTTCGCGATCAGCTTTCCAGCGGTATTGCCGGGCTGGACCTGCTTCTGGGCGGTGGGCTCGAACGAGGATCGAGCACGCTGATTCTCGGTCCTGCCGGCACCGGCAAGAGCACTTTCTCTTTTCAATTTGTGATGGCGGCCATAGCACGCCGCGAAAAGGTGGCTGTTTTCATTTTTGACGAGGAGTTGGGCTTGCTATTCGCGCGCCTGAAACAGCTCGGCATGGATCTCGAGGCCCTGAGGGATGAGGGTCTGCTGCATATCGAGCAGCTCGATGCCGCGGAGTTGTCGCCCGGTGAATTCGCTCACCGCGTATGTGCTTCCGTTGACAGATCGGGAGCGAAAACCGTGGTCATCGACAGCATCAACGGCTATCAGGCCTCGATGCCGGATGAGAATTCGCTGATATTGCATATGCACGAATTGCTGCAATATCTGAACAGGCAAGGCGCAAACACCTTCCTCACCGTCGCCCAGCACGGACTGCTCGGCGACATGAAGGCACCCGTCGACGTGACCTATCTCGCCGACACCGTCATCCTGCTGCGCTACTTCGAGGCGGTGGGACGTGTGCGGCGGGCGGTCTCCGTCATCAAGAAGAGGACCGGCCACCACGAGGACACCATCCGGGAGTATCAGATCGATGCTGGCGGCCTGACATTCGGAGAGCCCATCGTCGGTTTCCAGGGAGTGCTTCGCGGCGTTCCGGAATTCGTCTCGACGTCCGCTCCGCTTTTGCCAACCGACAGCGAGGGCTGCGGCAATTCCTAATTTCCACAACCCGAAGGCCCTGATTTATGCACCGGCCGGACGCGACGCCGAGGTCGCAGCATCGTTGACCGCCGAGACTGGATTATCCTCGATAACGGTTGCCGATCTCAATCTTTTCGCGTCGTCACTCGATGACGAAATAGCGGTCGGTGTTCTGACGGAAGAGGCCGTCCGCGGAAGTGACCTGAAACCAATTGCTGCCTGGGTCGCCGCCCAGCCGAGCTGGTCTGATCTGCCGTTCATCGTCCTGACCCAACGCGGCGGGGGGCCTGAACGAAATCCCGCCGCCGCCAGGCTTTCCGAGGTTCTCGGCAATGTGACTTTTCTGGAGAGGCCGTTTCATGCCACGTCCTTCATCAGCGTTGCGCGGACCGCACTGAAAGGACGGCTGCGCCAGTATGAAGCGCGCGCTCGGCTCGAGGCTCTGGGCGAGGGAGAGCGGCGGTTGCAGACGGCGCTCGCCGCCGGCCGCCTTGGCGCGTGGGAGCTGGAACTGTCCACAATGGCTTTGTCGGCCTCGGCGACCTGCAAAGCGGTTTTCGGTCGAGGGCCGGATGATGAGGTGACGCGCGATGATCTGATCGCCAGCATCCACCCCGATGATCGCGACCTTGTGCTGGCACGCCTGCGCGAGACGGTCGATACCGGACGCGACTATTCGATCGAGCACAGGACGATCTGGCCGGATGGATCACTGCATTGGACCGAGGTCCATGCCCAGCTTTATGCAGACAGATATGGATCAGCCAGGAAGCTTGTCGGGGTCTGCTCCGATACCACCATCCGCAAGACCATCGAGGAGAATCTGAGGCGGCTCAATGAAACCCTCGAAGTGCGTGTCCGGGAACGGACCCGGGAGGTCAATGCCGCTCACCAGACACTGCTCGAAGAGGTCGCCCAGCGTGAGAGAGCCGAGGAGCAGCTTCGCCAATCCCAGAAAATGGAAGCGATCGGCCAACTCACTGGCGGTGTTGCCCATGACTTCAACAATCTGCTGATGGTCGTTCTCGGAAATCTGGAACTGCTCGGCAAACACGTGGCCGGAGATGCCAAGGCAACGCGTCTGGTCGACGGGGCGCTTCAGGGCGCGCGACGCGGAGCGGCGCTGACCCAGCGTTTGCTGGCTTTTGCCAGACAGCAGGATCTGCAGGTCAAGCCCGTCGATCTGGCCGATCTTGTCTCCGGCATGAACGACTTGCTGCGGCGCTCGGTCGGATCCTCGATCAGCATCGAGACCAATCTCCCGGCGAGACTGCGGCCGGCGCTGATCGATGCGAACCAGCTCGAATTGGCGCTGCTCAACCTTGCGGTCAATGCCCGCGATGCGATGCCGGATGGGGGGACGCTGTCCATATCGCTGCGCGAAGAACAGGTTGTCGGCGCTGGCGGCGATCTGGGCGACGGAGCCTATCTTGTGTTGGCGGTGGCTGACAGCGGCACCGGCATGGACGCGGAGACGCTGAAGAAGGCCGTCGATCCGTTTTTCTCCACCAAGGAACTCGGGAAAGGCACGGGTCTCGGCTTGTCGATGATCCACGGGCTTGCCGTTCAGCTCAATGGCGCACTGTTTCTGACAAGCGAGCCTGGGGTCGGAACGACTGCGGAGTTGTGGCTACCGGCGACCGAACGGCGGCCGGAGCGGCCGGCCGAGATGGAGCTGCCCATCCCGCAATCTGCCTCCGGACTGAAGATCCTTCTGGTCGATGACGATGCCTTGATCGCCATGAGTTCGGTCGACATGCTCGAAGATCTCGGCCATGAGGTCGTCGAGACAAATTCCGGCGCGGATGCGCTGGAGCTGATCAGGAGCGGTCAGCATTTCGATCTGATGATCACCGACTATTCGATGCCGGGTATGACCGGCGCACAGCTCACCCAGGCTGTGCGGGATATTCACCCGACGCTGCCGATCGTGCTGGCGACAGGGTATGCCGATCTTCCCGCCGGCACCGACATCGATATTCCGAGATTGGGTAAACCCTATAATCAAGCCCAGCTTGCCAAGGAAATCGCCAAGGCGCTGGCCCGCGAGACGGCTCCGGTTATCGGCTCCATCAGCGCGCGTGGTTCAGGGGCGCTGTTCAAGGCCGACGATTGCTGCGATGAAATCGGCGATGGCGCCTGTGTCGTCTAGATCGAAAACCGGCAGCGCCGAATCCGTGACGGCATGATCGGCGGCGATGGCACAGATATGGGCATCGCTCGGTGCCAGCGGTTGGCGATTGGCTGCCTCCAGGCGGCGGGCCTCGATCTTCGGGATCGGTTCGCGCTTATAGCCTTCGATCAGAACGAGATCGCAGGGGGCGAGCCGGGCGAGGATCTCCTCGAACTCAGGTTCGGGTGCTCCGCGCAGCTCGTGCATGATGGCGTAGCGGGTGCCGGAGACGATGGTGACCTCATGGGCGCCGGCCTGGCGGTGGCGGTAGCTGTCAGCCCCGACCTTGTCGATATCGAAATCATGATGAGCGTGCTTGATCGTCGAGATCCTGTAGCCGCGGCGGGTGAATTCGGTGACCAGCCGGACGGCGAGCCCGGTCTTGCCGGAATTCTTCCAGCCAGCAATGCCGAAGATCTTCGGTGCGGTCATGCGCGCAGGGCCTCCAGCCAGCGTTCCGCCTCGACGAGATCATCCGGCGTGTTGATGTTGAAGAAGGGATCGAGCAGGCTGGCGCGGGTCGGATGCAGCGGAAACGTCACTTCCGTAACGTCATGCCGCAACAGGAAGTCGCGCACGCGGCGCTTGTCGTCGGTGGCGATCCAGGCTTCGAGATCGGCGGCCAACGTCACCGGCCAGAGCCCGAAGACAGGATGGCTGCGGCCCTCGGAGGCGGCGATGGCAATCTGCGACGGGCGTTCGACCGCTGCCGCCAGCCGGGCGACGAGATCGGCTGGGAAGAACGGGCAATCGACCGAGACGGTGACGACATGGCTGATCGAGGGCAGGCCGGCGGCATAGACCATCGCTGCATGGATGCCGGCCATCGGCCCGGCCTTGCCGGGAAAACGGTCAGGGACGACGATTACGTCCTCGGCGGCGGCATCGGCATTGACGGCAACCGGGGAGACCTGCTGCGAGAGGCGGGTCAGCACATGGCGCAGCATGCTCTCGTCCCCAAGCATCACGCCCGCCTTGTCACGGCCCATGCGCTGCGAGCGGCCGCCGGCCAGCACGACGCCTGCTATATCGGACTTTTCCAGCGAGAATTCAGCCATCATCCTGCCCCAGAACCTTCGTCACACCGGTGCGCGCGGCGCAGATTCCTGCGCGATCGGCGATACGCGGCGCTTGGCCTCACGATAGAACGTATAGAGGCCGGAGGCGATGACGATCGCAGCCCCCACCAGCATCCAGCTGTCTGGCACTTCGGCGAAGAAGAAGAAGCCGAGCAGCGATGAGAAGATCAGGCTTGTATAGCGGAACGGCGCGACGAAGGAAATTTCGCCGGTGCGCATCGCGAGGATGACCGACTGGTAGCCGACGAGCACCAGCACCGAGGCGAGCAGGAGGTGCCCGAGCGAGGTGGCGCTGACCGGCTGCCAGCCGCCGAGCACGGGAATGAGCAGTGCGCCGAAGAAGGAAACAGAGATGGCGGTGATGACGGTGATCATCAGCGAGGGAATCTCCGGGTCGATCGACCGTGTCGCGAGATCACGGCTGGCCGTCGACAGCACCGAGCCGACGCAGAGGAGGGCGGCGGCGGTGAAGCCTTCGGGGCCGGGGCGGATAATGATCATCACGCCGACAAGACCGACGAGGATTGCCGACCAGCGCCGCCAGCCGACAGGCTCGCCAAAGAAGAGCGCAGCGCCGAAGGTGACAACCAGCGGCAGTGACTGCAGGATCGCCGAGGCATTGGCGATCGGCATCATGCCGAGCGCGGTAATATAGGTGACGGCGGCGATCATCTCGCAGATGATCCTGAGGATGATGATCGGCTTAAGCACGGTGCGCCAGGAGCGCAGAGCGCCCATTTTCCAGGCGATCAGATAGACCAGCAGGCTGGTGAAAAGGCCGCGCAGGAACATGATCTCACCGGCGTTCATATAGGCGATCACCGATTTGGAGAGAGCGTCGCTTGCGGAAAAGCCGGCCATCGCCATGCTCATATAGATGGCGCCCTCAGTATTGCGTGACCGCGGCATGAAGAGATTCCCGTTACCTGTGCGCCCCTTCTTAGTCGGGAAGATAGATGATGGGAATCGGATGAATGTCACACCCGGGATAAATCGATGATGCGGTGCACAATGGCGTAGACGTCAAGGCCGGGGTGTGAGCGGGATACGTGGCAGATCCTGTTTCATCGAGGAAAATCAATCCTTCCGGCGCGGCGATCAGCGCTTCAAACATGCTCCAAAGGGGCCGTCGCTCCGACTGAAATCATCGGCCTCAAGCCGTTTTCTTTTCCCGCGCGGGAAACGGGTGGCTGCATCGGCTGATCTTTGAGATCTCAGGTGTCTCGACAACTGAGGAGAAACGGACATGACACTTTTGAACGACAAGGTCGCGATCATCACCGGCGCCAGTTCCGGCATCGGCCGCGCGGCGGCGAAACTTTTTGCGCGGGAGGGTGCCAAGCTCGTGGTCACCGGACGGCGACAGGACGCACTCGGCGCCGTGGTCGCCGAGATCGAGGCGGAGGGCGGGCATGCTGTCGCCATATCGGGTGATGTCAAGGACGAGGCGTTGCAGGAAAGGCTCGTCGAGACGGCAATCTCACGCTTCGGCGGGCTCGACATCGGCTTCAACAATGCCGGTATTCTCGGCGAGATGGGACCGGTCGCCGGGCTGTCGTCGGAGGGCTGGCGCGAGACGATCGAGACCAATCTCACCGCCGCCTTCCTCGGCGCCAAATACCAGTCCGCGGCGATGGGTGAGCGTGGTGGATCGCTGATCTTCACTTCGACTTTCGTCGGCCATACCGTCGGCATGCCTGGGATGGCCGCCTATGCGGCGAGCAAAGCGGGGCTGATCGGCTTCGTGCAGGTGCTTGCCGCCGAACTCGGGCGACAAAAGATCCGCGTCAACGCCCTGCTTCCAGGCGGCACCGACACGCCTGCCAGCATCACCAACGCGCCGGATGCCACTCCCGACCTGCTCGCCTTCGTGGAGGGACTGCACGCGCTGAAACGCATGGCGCAACCGGAAGAGATCGCCAATGCGGCGCTGTTCCTGGCGTCTGATATGTCGAGCTTCGTGACGGGGACGGCGATGCTGGCCGATGGTGGGGTTTCGATTAGTCGGACGTAAGTGAGGTGAGGGGCGTACGGTGTATGTCGGAGGTCGAGCCACCCGCCCTCGTCCTTCGAGGCTTCGGCCGATGGCCTACGCGCCTCAGGATGAGGGCTGATCGTGGTGCTCAGTCGCAGCCCTTCGCCTTCGCGGCTTTGCCGCTCACCCCCCTCATCTGCCCGCCGGCATCTTCTCCCCGCTGGGGAGAAGGGACTCGTGGGGGCGTCCCGCCCTTCCTGAAGGCATCGTTTATGGAAACGGGAGAAGCGGCTTGCTCCCCCTTCTCCCCAGCGGGGAGAAGATGCCCGCCAGGGCAGATGAGGGGGGTGAGGAGCGTCAGCGACGAACGCTTGAGCGGCAAGCGAAAGGCATATGGCAGGTAAAGCCAGAATCTCACCTACGACATGATCAACCCGCCATCGACATTGATCGTCTGGCCGGTGATGTAAGCGGCGTCGTCGCTGGCGAGGAAGGTGACCAGGCCGGCGACGTCTTCGCCGGAGCCGGCGCGTTTCATCGGGATGCCTTCGACCCATTCTTTCATCAACTCGCCCGGGGCGTAGTTGCCCAGCAGTTTGCCCCAGGCCTGGTCGTTATAGGCCCACATGTCTGTCTCGATAATGCCGGGGCAGAAGGCGTTGACGGTGATCTTTTCGGTGGCGACTTCCTTGGCGAGGCTCTGGGTGATGCCGACGACGCCCATTTTCGAGGCGGCGTAGTGCGGGGTGTAGATGAAGCCGTCGCGAGCCTGGCCGGAGGCGGTGTTGATGATGCGGCCGCCGCGCTTGTGCTTGCGCATTCTGGAAATCGCCTCCTGGGCGCAGAGGAAGACACCTTTGGTGTTGACGGCCATGACCTTGTCCCACTCGTTTTCGGAGAGGTCCTCGACGCGGGCGATGGTGATGACGCCGGCATTCTGGATCGAGACGTCGACAGAGCCGAATTCCTTCTCGGCTGCATCGTAGAGGGCAATGACGCTCGCCTTGTCGGTGACGTCGCCGATGAAGGAAATCGCCTTGCCGCCTTCGGCCCGGATTTGCTCGGCAACGCCGTGAACCAGGTCTTCGTTGGCGGAGACGACGAGATTGGCGCCTTCGCGGGCAAAGCGCCTGGCGATGGCCGCTCCAATGCCGCGGCTGCCCCCGGTAATGACGACGGTCTTTTGCTCAAAGCGTTTCATGCTCTTTCCTTCCGGTAGCGTGGATAGATAGCGATCTGGGGCGCGCGACGCAGTCTGCGATCATTTTTGGAACTCAAGCGGGTGCTAAAATAATCTCGGTGAATTCCGAAGCCTTCAGCAATCCGTGGAGACCGTACCCTCTGTCCGTTCCACGGACCCTTTCGATCGGCGTGAGGGGCGGGCAGACGACGATATCGCACGCCGTCTACCCGTTATCCCCTTCAGCGCCTCGATCTCTGCCAGGGAGGAAGCGAGATCGTTTTCGAGTTGCCGGCAATGCGCGTTTCGCATCACCAGCAGCAGAAACCGCCGTCGACGAGAAGATCGACGCCGGTCACGAAGCTTGCTGCATTCGACAGCAAAAACACCGCCGGGCCGACCATCTCGTCCACCGCTGCCATTCGCTGCATTGGCGTCTGCTCTTCGAAGAGCTTGGTCTGATGAACCATCTCCGGACGAGTGTTCATCGGCGTTGCCGTGTATCCGGGGGAGATGGTGTTGACGCGAATGCCGCGGCCGACCCATTCCATTGCCATAGACTTCGACATATGGATCACGCCCGCCTTCGAGGCGTTGTAATGCGCTTGGCTCAGCCCCCGGTTGACGATCACACCGGACATGGAAGCGATGTTGACGATGGCGCCGCGTCCATTCTTCAGCATGGCACGCGCCTCGGCCTGGCAGGAAAGGAAGACGCCTTTCAGGTTGATATCCATCAACGTCTGATATTGGTCCTCTTCCATCTCCTCAGCCGCGTTGGCGTTGGCGATGCCGGCAGCGTTGACTGCAAGCGTCAATGCGCCGAGATCTGTCTCGGTCCGTGCTATTGCCTCTGCAAGGGAAGACTTGCTGGTGACATCCGCCGCGATCTGGATCGAACGGCGGCCGGCGGTGTGGATATGTTCGGCGGTCCTCGCCAGCCCGTCGTCAGTTCGACGGTCGAGCAGCGCCACGTCGGCGCCGCACTGTGCAAGGCCGATGGCAATACGTTGCCCAATGCCGCTCCCGGCTCCGGTCACGATGGCAACCTGGCCGCTGAGGTCGAAAAGCTTCGGGGCGTTCAGAGTGATGTCGGACACCGCTCTTCCTTTCTGTGTCTGTTTTGTTTTCATGCAATTCCTGGCGCAAAACCGCTGCACACTTTTGCTGGAATTGCTTTAGATGGTGGCTAGCTCCATGACCGAAACGTCATTCGCCTCGTCACGGTTGAGAATGCCTGCCTGTTTGCCTTGGGCAAGCACGAGAATGCGATTGGAAACTCCGAGAACTTCCTCGAGGTCCGAGCTGACGACGATGACCGCCACGCCCCGTTTGGCAAGATTGACGATGATGTCGTAGATGCCGGCGCGGGCGCCGACGTCGATGCCTCTCGTCGGTTCGTCGAGTACGACGACCTTGGGATCGCGCATCAGCCATTTCGCGATGACGACCTTCTGCTGGTTGCCGCCGGACAGGTCCGAGGCATTTTGCTCCGCGCGGCCCTTTACGCCGAACTTGGCAACTGCCTTCTCCGCAAACGCGCGCTTGACGCGCGGGGTAATCCAACGCCCGCCCAGCTTGTCAAGATTGGCGTAGATAATGTTCTCGCCGATCCGGTGCCCGACAACCAGGCCTTGCTCCTTGCGGTCTTCCGGGACCATGACGATGCCTTTGGCGATCGCGTCTGCCGGAGCGCGCAGCCTGAGTTCTTCACCTTCCAGCTTGATCGAACCTGCACTGATCGGGTCCGCGCCCGAAATCGCGCGGACAAGTTCGGTGCGGCCAGCGCCGACCAGTCCGGCGATTCCGAGAATTTCGCCGGCGTGCACATCGAAGGTAACGTCACGGAACGAGTTGTCCGGCGAGCTCAGCCCCGACACCTGGAGCACCGGATGGTCTGTCGGAACCGGCAGGGCCGGGAACAAGCGGTCAAGCGGGCGTCCGACCATGCTTTCGACGATCGTTCGCACCGGTGTCGCGCTGTCGGAGAATTCCTGCACGCGTTCGCCATCGCGAAGAACGACGACCCGGTCGGTTATTCGCTTGATCTCTTCCATGCGGTGGGAAATGTAGACGATGCCGACACCCTCTGACCGAAGCTTTCGAACCTGTTCGAAAAGAGCTTCCGTCTCGGCACCACCAAGGGCCGCGGTCGGTTCGTCGAGGATCAGGAGCTTGGCATTCAGAGCCAGCGCCTTGGCGATTTCGATGAGTTGCTGATTTGCGGTGGAAAGGCCGGCGACCTTGCGGGTGGCGGGTATGTGAAGATTGAGGCGAGCAAGCTGCTCCTGGGCGCGGCGAACCATTTGAGCACGGTCGATGACGCCGTTCTTCATCGGCCAGCGCCCGATGAAGACGTTTTCCGCGATCGACAGCTGTGGCAGCAGCTGCAGTTCCTGATGGATAAGGACGACGCCCTTGTCGATCGCTTCCCTTGGGGAGGCTGGGGCATAAGACTGCCCCAGCCAAGTCATTGATCCTTCGGACGGCGTGCGTGACCCGGCGATGATGCCAGATAGCGTCGACTTGCCGGCTCCGTTTTCACCGAGAAGTGCTACCACTTCGCCCGGATAAACGTCCAAGCTGACATTCTTCAGAACCTGGAGCGGCCCATACCACTTGGATATGCCCCTCAGGGAAAGAACTGGATCAGTCACGGCACACCTCCTCAAGACGTCGGTTCATTAGAGCGCCGTGCGTCCATTCGGACGCACAAAGGGCGCTCTAACACTTTGAATCTACGCATGTCGTTGCCGCAAAACCGCGGCACACTTTTGCGGGACATGCTTTAGGGATGGTTGGCGATGAAGCCTGCGACGTTTTCCTTGGTTGTCAGCGTGGCATCCATGAGCTGGACCGGCGGCACCTTCTCTCCGGCAACAAGCTTGGCGGCATTTTCAACCGCGTCGCGGCCCATCTTCTGCGTCTGCTGGGTCGCCGTTACGTTGAAGACGCCCTTGCTGAGCGCTTCGAGCGCGGCGGTGTCACCATCGAAGCCGCCGACTACGATCTTCTGGGAAGGATTGGCGACCTTGATCGCCTGCGCGGCGCCAAGAGCGAGGCCGTCGGCCTGGGCGAAGACGATCGAAACGTCCGGATTTGCCTGCAGCATATTCTGCATGATCTGGAATCCTTCGTCCTGGCTCCAAATGTTCGAGAACTGCTCGGCGACAACCTTCACATCCGGATATGCCTTGAGCGATTCAGCGCAGCCCTTCGAACGATCGACTTCCGGCGTCGTGCCCTTCTGGCCGTGGATGATGACCATCTTCCCCTTGCCGCCGGCTTCCTTCAGAATGTAGTCGCACACCGCCTTGGCAGAGGCGACAGAATCCGTTGCAAGGAAGGTATCGCCGGGTGCTCCCTCGGCATTGCGGTCAACGTTCACGACCGGAATACCAGCGCTCTTGGCAAGCTTGACCGGAACGGTCGCAGCGGCCGCACCTGCCGGAATGTAGATCAGCGCATCGATTTTCTGGGTCAGCAGGTCCTGGATCTGATTGACCTGTGTCGGCCCGTCGCCCTTTGCGTCGACCGTGATGACTTCGATGCCGCGCTTCTTGGCTTCGGCTTCGACCGATTGCTTGATCTGGTTGAAGAAGTTTGCCTGAAGGTTGGCAACGGCCAAGCCGAGCTTCTTCAGTTCGGCTGCGTGTACGGGGCCGAGCGTGAGGCCGAGCAGTGCAGCGGACGCGAGCATGGTGCGCGCAATTTTCATTGTATTTCCTCCGTTGTTTGATGGAACCCTCGGGTATGTCCTCCCCCTCGGGGTATTGATCCGCCCCAAACCCTTGGAGCGGAATTTTCCGGCCCGCCGACCCGGCGAACCCCGTTCGTCAAGCGCGACGCCGACGAATAGTCTCCGCGCCGACCGCGAGCACGATGACGATGCCGATGATCACCTGCTGCAGGAACGGCGAAACGTTCAAAAGATTGAGGCCGTTGCGAAGGACGCCGATGATAAGAACACCGATCAGTGTTCCTCCGATCCCGCCGGCGCCGCCGGAGAGCGACGTTCCGCCGATGACGACCGCAGCGATGGTATCCAACTCATAGCCGAGACCGCTTGATGGTTGGACGGAGTCCAGCCTGGCGGCGAGTACGATGCCTGCGAGCCCGGCAAGGACGGAACTTACGACGTAGACGCCAATCGTCACGAGTGGGACGTTGATACCCGCAAGGCGCGCGACTTCCGGATTTCCGCCGACCGCGTAGAGCATGCGACCTTCGGACCGGAAGTGCAGGAAAAGCCACGCCACAAGAACCACGGCAAGCATGAGAAACACGGTGGCGGTCAACACGCCGAAATGGCGATCGATTGCCAGCATCATAAACCAGTCGGGGAACCCGACGATCTGCTGGCCGTCCGTGATCATATTGGCGACGCCGCGGGCAGCCGACATCATCGCCAGAGTGGCAATAAAGGCCGGAACCCTGAACTGCGTCACCAGAAGTCCGACGATCAGCCCCGAAACCCCGGATGCGACCAGGGCAAAAACGATCGCGACCGGCAGCGGCAGACCGGCGACATTCGCAGTCCAGCCCATGACCATCATCGCCAGAGCGAGTGCCGAGCCGACCGAGAGATCGATGCCGCCGATCAGAATGACAAAGGTCATTCCGACGGCCATGATGCCAAGGACGGTGATCTGATCGAGGATGTTGAGGCCGTTGCGAACCGAAAGAAACGTGTCGGTGCTGACGCTCAGAAAGACGCAAAGCACAAGCAGCCCGACGAGTGGGCCGGTGGCTCCCTTGAGCTTGCTCAACCAGGCGCCGGACGAAAGCCCGTTTTCATTGATATCGAGCGCCACCATTGTTCCTCCTCATGCCAGGCTGACCGCTAAGCGTTCTAAGAATAAATATTCACTAATGCTGGAAAATTCATTAACAATTTGCCTTCCGGCTGTCAATAGGGTTTTCTGGTCCTGCGGTCGCCGGACAACGGCTTAAAGGGCTTGACAATCGCGCTGCAGTGCAAGAATATTGATTAATGAATATTTATTCACAAGAGGAACCCATGAATACGAGAGAACTCGAGCGGGTCGCTCGCGAGATCCGATTGCGCGATCTGCAGGCGGTCTTCGAAGCGGGCGCCGGCCATATTGGCGGCGAAATGTCGGTCATCGACATTTTGGCTGCCCTCTATTTTCGTGTCCTGAATGTTTGGCCCGATCAGCCTGGACATCCCGACCGCGACAGGTTCGTTCTTTCGAAGGGGCATACGGCCTGCGCCCTGTACGTGACGCTCGCAAAACGCGGCTTCATCCCGGAGGAGGAGATTTCCACCTTTTTGAAGCCGCATTCGAGGCTGAACGGGCATCCAAATTGCAACAAGGTTCCTGGCGTCGAAACGAATACCGGGCCGCTCGGCCACGGTCTTCCGGTCGCAGTCGGAATGGCGAAAGCCGCCAAGCTCTCGGGTGCAAAATATCACACCTATGTCGTCACCGGCGACGGTGAGATGCAGGAGGGCTCCAACTGGGAAGCGATCATGGCCGCCGCGCAGTTCAAGCTCGACAATTTGACGCTGGTCATCGACCATAACAGGTTTCAGCAGGGCGCCGCCCTTTCGGAAACCAACGATCTCGCCCCGCTTCGTCCGAAGCTTGAAGCTTTCGATTGGGAGGTCACCGAGATCAACGGGAACACGATGAGCGAAGTCGTTTCGGCCCTCGAACATAAGGGATCGAGACCGCATTGCATCGTGGCCCATACCAACAAGGGCCATGGAATCTCGTTCATGCAGGACCGGGTCGACTGGCACCACAAGGTACCGAGCAAGGAACAATACGACATCGCAGTGGCAGAATTGTCGGAGGCACACTAATGAACGCGCCAGTAAACGCAGCCAAGCTCTACGATTGCCGCGACGCATTCGCCTCGACACTTGAACGGCTGGCCGCCGAAAACGAAACGATCGTTGCCGTCTGCAACGACTCCGTCGGTTCCTCCAAGCTCGGCGGTTTCAAGGCTAGGTTTGGAGAGCGCCTCGTCAATGTCGGTATCGCCGAGCAGAATATGGTGGGGGTTGCAGCAGGCCTCGCCAATGGCGGGCGCCTTCCGTTCGTGTGCGCCGCCGCGCCGTTTCTAACGGGACGGTCGCTGGAGCAGATCAAGGCCGACATTTCGTATTCGAATGCCAACGTCAAGCTTGTGGGTATTTCTTCGGGAATGGCATATGGCGAACTCGGTCCGACCCATCACTCGATCGAAGACTTCGCCTGGACGCGGGTTCTGCCCAATCTTCCGGTCATCGCGCCTTGTGACCGCATCGAAACAGCTGCTGCGGTCGAGTGGGCCGCGGCCTATAACGGGCCCTGTTTCCTGCGTCTCTCTCGCGTCGGTGTGCCGGATCTACTTCCGGAGGGTCACAAGTTCGAACTTGGCAAGGCAAACCTGCTTCGCCAGGGTTCCGACGTCACCCTTATCGCCAACGGCACTTTGACCCATCGAATTTTGAAGGCCGCTGAGATCCTCGCAGAACGCGGCATAAATGCCAGAGTGCTCAACCTAGCAACGGTTCGTCCGATCGACGAGGACGCCATCATCGCTGCGGCTAGGGAAACCGGAGCGATCGTCACGGCCGAAGAGCATTCGATCTTCGGCGGGCTCGGCTCCGCGGTCGCCGAAGTGGTGGTCGACAATGCTCCAGTGCCGATGAAACGTCTCGGCGTTCCCGGCGTCTACGCTCCAACCGGTTCGGCAGAGTTCCTGCTCGACGAATTCGGGATGGCGCCGTCGGCAATCGCCGACGCCGCACAGTCGCTGATCAGGCGCAAGTAATTAGGATCGCGTGGACCGGCCGGGGCGCATTTTCACCCCGGCCGCCACCTGATCCGGGGAGGATGGAATGCGGGCAATTTTGGCAATCGACCAGGGCACGACCAATTCAAAGGCCGTTCTCGTTTCCGAGAAGGGAGACATTGTCGGCAGAGGTTCGGCGCCGGTCGGCATTACCTATCCAAAACCAGGCTGGGTCGAACAGGACCCACGCCGGCTCTATGCATCCGTTTGCGAGGCGATCGACGCCTGCCTGAAGGCCACGCCCGACGTGACTATCGCGGCGGTGGCGATTTCCAATCAGCGCGAGTCGGTCACTGCCTGGGACGCCGAAACGGGAGAGGCACTTGGACCGCTGGTCAGCTGGCAGTGCCGTCGAACGGCACCAGATTGCGAGCGTCTCATTGCCGAAGGCCATCTTGACCGTGTGCAGGCGCTGACAGGCCTGCCACTCGATCCGATGTTTCCGGGTTCGAAATTCCGATGGCTGCTCGACCGTATACCGGCTGGGCGATCGGCCCGGTTGGGAACGGTCGACAGCTGGCTCGTCCACTGCCTGACAGGCGGGCGCCGGCATGTCTGCGATGCTTCCAACGCCGCCAGGAGCCAGTTGTTCGATCTGAAGGAGCAGAGATGGAGTGAGGAACTCGGCGAGATTTTCGGCGTCGATATCGCGCTGCTGCCAGAGGTGCTCGACAGCTCTGCCGACTTCGGCAGGACGCAAGGCTTGCCAGGCGTGCCGGATGGAACGCCTGTAATGGCCGCGATCGGAGACAGCCATGCGGCGCTGTTCGGTCATGGCGCATTCAAGCCGGGTGATGGCAAGGTAACCTTTGGAACCGGTTCTTCCATCATGACGACGCTTGCGCGATTTATTCCGCCACGCAACGGCGTCACAACGACCGTCGCCTGGCGTCTCGGGGGAAAGCCGACTTTCGCTTTCGAAGGCAATATTCTCGTTTGCGCCGCCAGCCTGCCTTGGATGGCTGATATTCTCGGCCTTTCCGATGTGGCAGCCCTTGTCGAACTTGCGGCGAGCGCCGAACCCGGCGGACCGGGTTTCGTGCCCGCATTCGTGGGACTGGGCGCACCCTATTGGAACTCCGACGCCCGTGCCCTGTTTTCCCAGATCAATTTCAATACGACCCGTGCGCAAATGGCGCGGTCGGTCACCGATTCGATCGCCTTCCAGGTGCACGACGTGATCGCCGCCATGCGAGCACAAAGCGGCGGCGAACTCGGAGCGCTCTATGTCGATGGCGGCCCGAGCCAGAACCGTTTCCTGATGCAGTGTGTCTCCAACCTCATCGAACATCCCGTGATCCAATGCGAAGCACCCGAGGCGTCGGCTTTGGGGGCCGCCTATCTCGCAGGTCTCTCACTTGGTTTGTGGAGCGATCTTAATGTTATCGCAGAGCTGCCTCGGAGCTCGCAGATCATTGACCCGGAACCGGTGGATCGCGCGGTGCTTCTGGATACATGGAATGATGCACTTGCCCGCTCGACGTCACGCGATACAACCGCTAATGATGAATAAAAATTCACACTGGGATTAGCGATGACTCGCCTCAACGAACTCCGCCTCATATCAAGGGTCGCCCAGATGTACCACTTGGAGGGACGGCGACAGGCGGAGATCGCACAGCACCTTCGCCTGTCGCAGGCGACGGTGTCGCGCATGCTCAAGCGTGCCGAGGCTGAAGATATCGTGCGAACCAGCGTCACTCCCCCCGTCGGCACCTACAGCGAGCTTGAGCGCGCGCTTCGCGAGAAATATGATCTGCCGGAGGCGATCGTCGTGGAGTGCACGGAAGACCGGGACGGCGCCATCATGGCCCGTATCGGAGAGGCGGCGGCCCACCTCCTGGAGGTGACGCTTGCGCCGGGGGAGATCATCGGCGTTTCGAGTTGGAGCCAGACCATCTTCAAGATGGTGGAGAACATTCATCCGCAGAAGAGCGCTCAGGCGAAGTTCGTCGTCCAAACCCTTGGCGGCATGGGCGATCCTTCCGTACAGACGCATGCGACGCAGCTTACCACGCGGCTTGCCCGGCTGACCGGCGCTGAGCCGAAACTGCTTGCCGTGCAGGGCGTTACGACGTCCAGAGAGGCAAAACTTCTTATGCAGGCCGATCCGTACGTCCGGGAGACGATGGACCTGTTCGGCAGCATCACGCTGGCGATCGTCGGAATCGGAGCCGTCGAACCGTCCGAACTTCTCGCGCGGTCCGGCAACATCTTTTCATCGCGCGAACTGTCTGATCTCGCGGAAGCGGGAGCCGTCGGCGACATCTCGCTTCGCTTCTTCGACAAGAATGGCAAGCCGGTCAAGACGCCGCTGGACGACCGGGTCATTGGACTTCCGCTCGAGGAGCTTGAACGCGTGGACCGGGTGATTGCACTCGCCGGCGGGTCCAAAAAGACGGACGCTATCGCAGGCGCACTCCGCGTGGGGGTGATCGACATGCTTGTCACGGACAAGTTTACCGCGCAGCGATTGATCGACTGAGGCCGGCCGATTTTGGCTAAGCTCAATGAGCCTTCCCATCAACGATCACATGGTCGTGGTCCAGCGAGCATTTTTCCACCCGGGCCTCGACCTTATAAATCTCCCGCAGCATCTCGGCGGTGACGACGTCGCTTGGGGTGCCGCAGGCACGCATGCGGCCATTGGCGATGACGAGGACTTTGTCGGCGAAGCGGAGCGCCTGGTTGAGGTCGTGGATGGCGACCAGGACGATCATGCCTTTAGCACGGGCCCGGCGGCGCATGAAGTCGAGGACCTCGACCTGGCGGTGGAGGTCGAGCGCGCTTGTGGGCTCGTCCATCAGCATGATTTCGGGCTCACGCACTAGCGCCTGGGCGATCGAGACGAGCTGGCGCTGGCCGCCGGAGAGCGCGCCGAGATCGCGGAAGGCCAGGGCGCTGATATCGAGGGCTGCCATGATCTCGTCGATGAAGCGCAGGTCGCCGTCGCCGACGGCCCAGGACTCGCCCTGCTTGCGGGCGAGCAGAATGGATTCGTAGACGGTCAGCACGGCATTGGCCGAGGTATCCTGCGGCATGTAGCTGATGGCATTTTTCGTCTTCGAGCCTTCGACGACGACGTGACCCGGCCCCTTGAGCAGGCCGGTGATGCGCTTGAAGAGGGTGGATTTGCCGGCGGCGTTCGGGCCGATCACCGCAATCAACTCGCCCGATTTCATCACCGGCGTCGTGACGTCTTCGACGAAGAGGTTGCGGCCGTGATAGGCGCCGACCGACTGCAATTGAAGCGCTACCACGACCGGCTCCTGTTCGAGAGGATGAGCGAGAAGAAGAAGGGCACGCCGACCAGCGCGGTGATGATGCCGATCGGGAAGACGACGCCGGGGATGATCGACTTCGAGACGATCGAGGTCAGCGACAGGAGCAGCGCGCCGGAGAGGATCGAGCCCGGCAGGAAGAAGCGCTGATCCTCGCCGAGAATCATACGGGCGATATGCGGCCCGACGAGGCCGACGAAACCGATGGTGCCAACAAAGCTGACGGGTACGGCGGCAAGCAGCGAGACAACCAGCATGGTTTCCAGCCGGATGCGGCGGACATTGACGCCGAAGCTTGCGGCCTTGTCCTCGCCGAGGCGGATCGCCGTCAGCGCCCAGGCGTTGCGGGCAAAGAGCGGCAGGGCCAGCAGCAGCACGGCAAGTGTCACCCAGATTTTCGGCCAGGTGGCCTTGGTGAGGCTGCCCATCGTCCAAAAGACGACTGCAGACAGCGCCTGTTCGGAGGCGAGATATTGCAGGAAGGCGAGAGCCGCGTTGAAGGTGAAGACCAGGGCGATGCCGAGCAGCACCACCGTCTGCACCGAGACGCCGCGGGCCTGCGAGACGAAATGGATAAAGAGCGTGGCGATCAGCGCCATGATGAAGGCATTGACGGGCACCAGCAGGCCGGCTGCCACAGGCAGAAGCGGAACGCTGGTGACGATTGCAAGCGCGGCGCCAAAGCTTGCCGCTGCCGAGATGCCGAGTGTGAAGGGGCTGGCGAGCGGATTGGCGAGGATCGTCTGCATCTGCGCGCCGGCGACCGAAAGCGAGGCGCCGACGACGATGGCCATGACGGCGACCGGCATGCGGATATTCCAGACGACGGCCCGCACCTGATCGGAAACGGAAGACGGGTCGAGGAGGGCGGCGACGACCTCACCGAGGCTGTAGCGGGCCGGGCCCCAGGCGAGATCGACGGCAAAGGACAGGCAGAGCGCCGCCGTCATGGCGGCCAGGATCAAAAGCTTGCGCCGGGCAAGGGCGCGGTAGCGCTCTCTCCCGGCTTCGGCTTCGATCGATATGGCGGCGACCTCGGCCATCGCGGGTTACTCAGCCGCCTTGGCGTCGACCCAGTAACCCGGCTGATAGGCGACCGGCAGGAATTTTTCGTGGAATTCCTTGAAGGTGGCATCCGGATCGAGATCGGCAAAGAGGTTCGGGTGGAACCACTTCGCCAGCTGCTGGACGGCGACGAACTGGTAGGGGCTGGTATAAAATTGGTGCCAGATCGCATGGACATTGCCGCCGGCGACCGCCTTGGAGCCGGTGAAGGCCGGGTTTTCCATCAGCGTGTTCAGCGCCTTGCGGCTGTCGCCGAAGGTGGAAGCGGCGTTCGGGCCGACATTGACAAAGTCCTTGGCATTCTTGGTCTGGCTCCAGTTGGAGCCGGTGACGACGACGACATCGGGATTGGAGGCGACGACCTGCTCGGCATTGATCGAGCCGGTATAACCGGGCAGGAAATCGGAGCCGAGATTGTGGCCGCCGGCCCAATCGACCATCAGGCCGAAATTATCGGGACCGAAGGTACCGCAGCACTCGACCAAGCCCGCGGCGCGATACATGAACACGTTCGGCTTCGGCGGATTGGCCGCTTTCAGCCTGTCGGTGACGCGTGCCATCTGCTCTTTCCAGAAGCTGGCGACGGCTTCGGCGCGGTCCTCATGGCCGAAGAGCTGGCCGAGGATCTTCAGGCTCGGTTCGGTGTTGGCGAGGATGTGCTCGCGAAAATCGATATAGACGATCTTGACGCCGATGCCGGCGAGTATCTCTTCGAGTTTCACCTCGTCCGCTGCCGTCTTGTTGCCGATCGGGAGCAGCAGCACATCCGGATGAAGCTTGACCACCGTCTCGGTCTGCAGCGTGCCGTCGGTGAGATTGCCGAGGAAGGGCAGGTCCTTGCCTTTGGGGAATTTTTCGACATAGGCGTTGAAGCCGTCCTTGTCGGTGGTCCAGAGGTCGTTGCGCCAGCCGACGATCTTGGCAAAGGGATCTTCCTTCTCGATCGGCGCGACGGCGTAGAGCATGCGGCCTTCGCCGAGGATCACCCGCTCGACCGGCTTGTCGAAGCTGACTTCGCGGCCAGCGACATCCTTGATGGTGAAGGACTGCGCCCAGGCCGATAGCGGCATCAGGCCGGCAATCGCAGCTGCGGAGACTGCGAGCATTTTCACGAAATTCATCTGGAAATTCCCCTGACGTCTGAATAATGTCCGCAGCCATAAGAAATATGACTTTGTGAATCAAGTTATATGTTTTAGAGCATTTCCAAACTGATGCACTGCCGGGGCACTCAAGGTGAATTCGATGAATACAAACTACTCGATCCGCGATGAAATCCGCGATTTCTGGTCGGAAAGGGCTGAAACCTTCGACCAGAGCGTCGGCCATGAAATCTTTTCGGAAGGGGAGCGGAAGGGCTGGCAGCGGCTGATCCGAAAACATCTCGGCGACGGGCAGGGGCGGGCAGCGCTCGATCTTGCCTGCGGCACCGCTGTCATTTCGCATCTGATGCATGATGTCGGCTTTGCGGTCACCGGGCTCGACTGGTCGGATGCGATGCTGGCGCAGGCACGCGCCAAGGCGAAGAAGCGCGGCACCGATATCCGCTTCGTTTCCGGCGACGCCGAAAACACGATGGAGCCACGGGGTAGCTACGACGTCATCACCAACCGGCATCTCATCTGGACGCTGGTGGACCCGGCGTCGGCCTTCGCAGAATGGTTCGCGGTGCTGAAGCCGGGCGGCAAGGTGCTGATCGTCGACGGCAACATGGGTCGGGAAACCTGGGTCAAGGGCCTGCAGAAGCTCTGGACGAAAATCTCCGGCAGGCCTGCGGCAAGCCACATGTCGCCGGAAATGATGGCGCGGCATCAGAAGATCCGCTCACGCGTGCATTTTTCCCATGAAATGCCGGCGGAAGCGGTGGTCGATCTTCTGCGCAAGGCCGGCTTCGTCGATATCGTCGTCGATCGCAAGCTTGGCGACATTCATTGGGCGCAGGCGCGCAAGATGCCGTTTCTGCGCGGGCTTGAGCGTATGGTGCAGGAGCGGTTTGCGATTTGTGCGCGTAAGCCTGGGTGATGTGATCTCCCTTCTCCCCGGCGGAGAGAAGGTGGCCCGCAGGGTCGGATGAGGGGGGCGCACGGCATGCCGTTCATATTGCCCTTCGCTTCCGCTCAGTGCATTCGCGGCTTTGCCGCTCACCCCCTCATCTGCCTGCCGGCATCTTCTCCCCGCTGGGGAGAAGGGACATGCCGCACCGTATCCCGGCCCTTCGCATGGCTCAGGGCGTTCGGCCCTGCGATCGATTCACTGGATCGATCGCTCCCCGCTTCGCGGGAACCGGGCCTCACCCCCCCGTAACACTCATATGCCTGGCTACCGCCGGACGATTGTGCGTGCGGTCGATGATGAAGTCGTGGCCTTTGGGCTTGCGGGTGATGGCCTCGTCGATGGCGGTGCAGAGGAGGGCGTCGTCTTTGCTGGCGCGCAGGGCCGAACGAAGATCGGCGGCGTCGTTCTGGCCGAGGCACATATAGAGCGTGCCGGTGCAGGTGAGGCGGACGCGGTTGCAGCTCTCGCAGAAATTATGGGTCATCGGGGTGATGAAGCCGAGGCGGCCGCCGGTTTCGGCGACCCTGACGTAACGCGCCGGGCCGCCGGTCTGGTAGTCGATGTCGGTCAGGGTGAACTGGTCTTCGAGATCGGCACGCAGTTTGGAGAGCGGCAGGTATTGGTCGGTCCGGTCTTCTTCGATTTCGCCCATCGGCATGGTTTCGATGACGGTCAGGTCCATGCCGCGGCCATGGGCGAAACGCAGGAGATCGGGCATCTCGGCGTCGTTGAAATCCTTCAGCGCCACGGCGTTGAGCTTGATCTTCAACCCGGCTTTCTCCGCCGCATCGACGCCTTCCATGACCTTGTCGAAATCGCCCCAGCGGGTGATCTTGCGGAATTTGTCGGGGTTGAGCGTGTCGAGTGAGACGTTGATGCGGCGCACGCCGCAATCATAAAGCTCTTCGGCATGGCGGGCCAGCTGCGATCCGTTGGTCGTCAGCGTCAGCTCGTCGAGGCCGGAGCCGATCTTCTCACCGAGCTGGCGGACCAGATACATGATGTTCTTGCGCACCAGCGGCTCGCCGCCGGTCAGCCTGATCTTCGTCACGCCCTTGTCGATGAAGGCGGAACAGAGCCGGTCGAGCTCCTCCAGCGTCAACAGGTCCTTCTTCGGAAGGAAGGTCATATTTTCCGACATGCAATAGGTGCAGCGGAAATCGCAGCGGTCGGTGACGGAGACGCGGAGATAGGTGACCGCCCGCCCGAAGGGGTCGATCATCGGATGTGCATCCGCCACCAGCGGCGATGCGTTGCCTATCGTTCCTACTCTCGTATTCACCAATTCCTCCGCAACGGGATCTGAAGCACGCCAGACGGGATGCCTGCCTGTTTTCAAGCGATATCTTTCTATTTGTGCATATGTGATTGCGCCGTCAAGGGAAACGGATTTCGCACACGTTAATTTGCTCTTGCCTCGAAAAAGGCGAACGCCTACTTCTCCAGGGGAAAGAGGGTGATAGAGATGAGCGATATCTGGCCGAGCGAACTCCGCGTTTCGAAAGATCGTCAGAGGCTGGCGATAACCTTCGACGACGGCCAGAGTTTCGACCTGTCGGCAGAGCTGTTGCGCGTGCTGTCGCCGTCTGCCGAGGTGCAGGGCCACGGGCCGGGGCAAAAGGTGACGGTGCCGGGCAAGCGCAATGTCGCGATCATCTCGATGATGCCGACCGGCAATTACGCCGTCCGGATCGGTTTCGACGACATGCATGACACTGGCATCTACACCTGGACCTATCTGCGCGAGCTCGGCCAACGAGGTGCTGAGCTGTTTTCGGCCTATGAGGACGAGCTCAGGGAAAAGGGCTTGGACCGCGATACGGCGCAAAAGCCGCGCTGAAATAATGGGTATCGGGGGATACATGGCGAAGACGAACGGAAGGAACTGGCTGCGCGCCAAGGGCAGCGCCAGCGGCAGCAAGGTGACCTTCCTCGAACTGTTCTTCGATCTGGTCTTCGTCTTTTCGATCTCGCAGCTTTCGCATGCGCTCGCCGCCCATTATACGCCGCTCGGTGCCGCCGAGGCGGCGCTGATGACCTTTGCCGTCTGGTGGGTGTGGATATTCACCGCCTGGGTGACCAACTGGCTCGACCCCGACAAGACGCCGGTGCGCGGCATGCTGGTGGCGCTGATGATGCTCGGGCTGCTGCTGTCAGCTTCTATCCCCGAGGCCTTCGGCGACAAGGGGCTGCTGTTCGCCGGTGCCTATGTGGCGATGCAGGTCGGGCGCTCGCTGTTTACCACCTATGCGATGACACGCGTCGACCGCGCCAATACGCTGAATTTCATCCGCATCACCACCTGGCTCGTGGTCGCCGCCGTCTTCTGGATTGCCGGCGGGCTGCTCGATCACGAGGCGCGGCTGATCGTCTGGGTGATCGCGCTGGCAATCGAATATGCCGGTCCGGCCGCGGGCTTTGCCGTGCCTGGCCTCGGCCGCTCGACGGCGGGCGACTGGGACGTTTCCGGCGCCCATATGGCCGAGCGCTGCGCGCTCTTCGTCATAATCTGCCTCGGCGAAGCAATCCTGGTTTCCGGCCGCACCTTTTCCGAGCTGCCGTTTTCGGGATTGACCGGCATCGTCTTCGTCACCGGTTTCATCGGCACCGTCACCATGTGGTGGCTTTATTTCCGCTTCGGCCACGGGCGCGCCGCCCACCGCATCGAGCATGAGGCGACGCCGGGGGCCTTGGCGCGGCTCGCCTTCACCTATGGGCATATCCCGATCCTGGCCGGCATCATCGTCCATGCGGTGGCAGTCGAATTCATGTTCTCGCATCCGCACGAGACCGGCGATCTCGGCATCACTGCGGCGGTGCTCGGCGGCTCCGGCCTGTTCCTGATCGGCAATCTCTGGTTCAAGGGGGCCACCAGCGGGCAGCTGCCGCTGTCGCATCTGGCCGGCCTGGTGTTGCTGATCCTGCTGGCCTTCGCTGCACCCTTCATCGAGATCTATCTGATGGGCATTCTGGCGACGCTGGTGCTGATTATCGTCGCCGCCTGGGAATACCGCTCGCTGACCGGCACGGCGGCAGCGCCGACGCTGCATTGACCATCAATCCTCGTCGCTGAGATCGCTGAGAAGCACGGTGATGATGCGCTCCATCGAGGTGGTGGTCGCCATGCATTGCTCGATCGGCTCTTGCGAAAGCGAGCGTTCGATCAGATCGGTCTGGATCACCATCGCCGCCTCGGTCAACGTGCGGCCCTCCGGTGTGAGATAGAGGCGCAGCACGCGTTTGTCGCGCGCATCGCCGCGTCGTTCGATCAAGCCGCGCTTTTCCATCTGTGGCAGGAGCATGCTCATGTTGGAGCGGCCGACCAGCAGCTTGCGGGCCAGCTCCTGCTGCGAGATGGCTTCGAAACGATAGAGATTGACCAGGATGTCGAGGTGCGGCGGCTTGATGTCGAGATTGGCCAGCGAGCGGGTCAGCGATTGCTGCATCAGCTGGCAGGCGCGCGCCACCGCGATCCAGCTGCGAAAACGCGGATGATCCCAGGGAAGGGATTGATTTTTGTTCATCGTTGTACTTTATTGTTCAGTGTTGAACAGTCTTTTGGATTCTCACTATGGCAAATTTTGCGCGCAAGGTCACCCGCCTCGGGTTCTCCCTGCTACAGGCGGTTTCGCCGGATCTGGCGGGCAGGGCGGCGTTCCTGCTGTTCTGCAGGACGCCGTCGCCGCGGCCGAAGGGAGCAAAAGCCAAGGCGGCGCATGCGGCGGGCGCGGCCCGGCTTGACGGCGCCGAACGTTTCACCCTCAGACTTGCCGGCGGGGCGAAAACGCATGCCTATCGGCTGAACGGCGGGGCGAGAGGAAGACGCAAGCGCTATCTGGTGACGCATGGCTGGGGCTCGAGCACCGAATACATGGCCGAGCTCGTTTCGATGCTTTCGGCAACGGGCGCGGAGGTGGTGGCCCTCGATTTTCCCGGCCACGGACGTGCCAGCCGGCGCTTCCTGCACATGGGGCTTGCGGTCAAGGCGATTGCCGCGATCGAGGCACGCTTCGGCGCCTTCGATGCGGTCATCGGCCATTCCTTCGGCGGCGCGGCGCTGGTGGTATCGGTGGCGGGTCTGCTGCCCGATGTCGCTCCTGTCACGGCTGAGCGGCTGGTGCTGATCGGTGCGCCAAGCGAAATGGCCTGGCTGTTTACCGATTTCGGCCGGATGATCGGCCTTCGCCCGGCCGCGCAAGCGGCGCTGGAGAATGAGGTTCGTCACGTCACCGGACGGAGACTTGAGGATTTCGATGCTGGCGATGCGGCGAGTGCGATCGGCCGGCCGGTGCTCGTCATCCATGCCGAGGACGACAAGGAAGTGCCGCCAGCCCATGCCAAGCGCTATCAGGCAGCCGGCGAGGGCGTCCGGCTGTTCTGGGCGAACGGTTTCGGGCACCGGCGCATCCTCGCCGCCGCTCCGGTTCTTGCCGCAATCGCTGCGTTTCTCGGAGCTGTCCAAGGCGAGGAGGACATGGCCGACGAAGGCATCAAAAACGCTGCTGAGATCATTCCGTTTTTTGAGCTTCCGGTAAAGCGCGCGGCATTGTAGCGTCCGTCCCGATATCAAGCCGCGGCGGGACGCCTCATGAAAATCATCAGCAGCATCGATGAGCTCAACACGATCTACGGCGCCGGGCTTTCGCAGGCCTCGGTCGACAAGGTGACGAAGCGGTTGACGCCGCTCTATCGGCAGATGATCGCGCTTTCGCCGTTCGCAGCGCTTGCCACCGTCGGGCCCGAAGGGCTCGACTGTTCGCCGCGCGGCGATCTCGGCGGCGTGGTGCGCGTCGTCGACGACGAGACGCTGCATCTGCCGGACTGGCGCGGCAACAACCGCGTCGACTCGCTCTCCAATATCGTGCGCGATCCCCGGCTGGCGCTGATGTTCCTGATCCCCGGCTCGAACACGACGATGCGCATCAACGGCCGCGGCGTCGTCTCGGATGACGAGGCAGTGCTTTCGAGCTTCGAGATGGACGGCATACATCCCCGCACCGTCGTGGTGATTTCGATCGACGAGGTCTATTTCCAATGCGCCCGCGCCGTGATGCGGGCCGAACTCTGGAATGGCCAACATTTCGCCGATCCGGCGGGCCTGCCGACACCCGGCCAGATGCTGAAGGCCGCGGTCGGTGATTTCGACCAGGAAACCTACGACCGGGAATGGCCGGGACGCGCGGCGAAGACGATGTGGTAAAACCGCCGTCACCTGTGGGGTGACAGCGTGCCAGTGGCGCGGACTTGCCGTCAGCTCTTGTAGATCAGCCAGCTCTTGGTGAAATCCTTCTGCATGCCGTCCTGATAGAGGATGGTGCAGTTGCGGCCGGCATTCTTGGCGCCGTAAAGGGCGATGTCGGTCTTGCTGTAGAGTTCGCCGGCATCTTCGGCGCTGGAGGCCATGCAGATGCCGATCGAGACGGTGATCGGGCCGTAATTGACCCGCGTGCGGGAATTCTTGAACGGGGTGGTTTCCAGCGTGCGGCGGATGCGCTCGGCGATCGCCGTGATCCCTTCGGGCGTGTTGCCGTCGATGATCAGCGCGAACTCCTCGCCGCCGGCGCGGGCAACAAAGACATCACGCCGGACATTGCTGCGGATGACGGAGGCGACGGTGGCGAGAATCTTGTCGCCGACGGGATGGCCGTAGGTGTCGTTGATCTTCTTGAAGTTGTCGATATCGGCCAGCAGCAGGGCCGTCACCGGCCGCATGCCGGGATTGTTGAAGACGGCGGCGAGGCGCTCGTCGAAGGCGCGGCGGTTGGAAAGGCGCGTCAACGAATCGGTGTTGGCGATGCGTTTATATTCATCGAGTTCCTTGCGGACCTGATCCATCTCCTGCGAGCGCTGGACGACGTCGCCGACGGTGCGTTCGCCGTGCGCCATGGTGTCGCCGGTCGCCTGGCTCAAAAGTTCGATGGCGTTTTCGATCAGTTCGACGCTGGCATTGCTTTTGGAGGTGATGCGCTTATGGGTCTCGCCGAGTAGCCTTGTATAGCTTTCCAGCGAGTTTTGCTCCTGTCTCAGAACCCGCAGCAGTCCATCGAGTTCGCCTGAAATGCGGGTATGGGCGTCGTCGAAGACGCGGGCCGGGCTGCTGGTGAAATACTGCGCGCCTAGCTCGTCGAGCTCGGCCTGCGTCGCCTGGCCGCCGAGGGCTGCAAGGTCCCGGGTGAGCGCGGGGTTGGAGCCGATATAGGCTTCGTAGAAGAGTTCGTAGTTGCGCGGTATTGGCGCAACGCCCATCGAGCGCATGGCATAGGTGATCTGGCCCGCTACGTCGGGAACCTGCACCTTGGGCGCGACAGCCGTGTTCATCCGGCGAACTCCTCATATATTCGAAGGCAATAATCTATTTGGTAGCTTAAATTTCTTGGGAAAAGATTAAAGCGATATATACCAAAGATTACATACGATAAGTCCATGACTGGCCAATACTTCAAGTAGCCCCATGATTCTCAAAGAAAATATCTAGCTTTGGTGAGAAAGCGGATGCTCGCTAGACGGGAGCGATATCTGAAAAACTTGCAGTTCTTCTCTGCATTTCGCACGTATTCATCATATCGATAGTTGTTCGGCAGCCCGGTATTTCATTGGAAATGGGTTGGAATGATATTTCCAAGGCTGTTTGCTGGCGGCGGACTTTGCCGCAGCCCGCACATTCAAGAACGGGACGGGCCCCGATGGCTGCCCGTCCCGCATCCGAGAGCGTCACCCCAGGTTCAATTCCTGGAAGAAGTCATTGCCCTTGTCGTCGATGACGATGAAGGCCGGAAAGTCTTCGACTTCGATCTTCCAGACCGCTTCCATGCCGAGTTCGGGATATTCGTAGACTTCGACCTTGCGGATGCAGTCCTGAGCAAGACGGGCGGCGGGGCCGCCGATCGATCCGAGATAAAAGCCGCCATGTTTCTTGCAGGCCTCGCGCACGGCGCGCGAGCGGTTGCCCTTGGCAAGCATCACCATCGATCCGCCGAAGGACTGGAACTGGTCGACGTAACTGTCCATGCGCCCGGCCGTCGTCGGGCCGAAGGAGCCGGAGGCGTAACCGACAGGCGTCTTGGCCGGGCCGGCATAATAGACCGGGTGGTTTTTCAGGTATTCGGGCATGCCTTCGCCTTTCTCCAGCCGCTCGCGGATCTTGGCATGGGCAAGGTCGCGGGCGACAATGATCGTGCCCGACAGCGACAGGCGCGCCTTGACGGGATGCCTGGAGAGTTCGGCCAGCACTTCCGCCATCGGCCGGTTGAGATCGATACGGACGGTCGATTCCGACAGTTTCGCTTCGTCGATCTCGGGCATGTATTTCGACGGATCGGTTTCGAGCTGCTCGACGAAGATGCCGTCGCGGGTGATGCGGCCCTTGGCCTGACGGTCGGCGGAACAGGAGACGCCGAGGCCGATCGGCAGCGAGGCGCCGTGGCGGGGCAGGCGGATGACACGCACGTCATGACAGAAATACTTGCCGCCGAACTGGGCGCCGACACCCATCTGCTGCGTCAGTCGGTGGATTTCCTTTTCCATCTCGAGATCGCGGAAGGCGTGGCCGCTCTCGGAGCCTTCGGTCGGCAGCTCGTCGAGATAGCGGGTCGAGGCGAGCTTGACGGTTTTCAGGTTCATCTCGGCCGAAGTGCCGCCGATGACGATGGCCAGATGGTAAGGCGGACAGGCTGCCGTCCCTAACGTCAGGATCTTCTCCTTGAGGAAGTCGATCATCCGGTCGTGCGTCAAGAGCGAGGGTGTGCCCTGGTAGAGGAAGGTCTTGTTGGCCGAGCCGCCGCCCTTGGCGACGAAGAGGAATTCGTAGGCGTCGGTGCCTTCCTCGTAGATGTCGATCTGTGCCGGCAGGTTGTTCTTGGTGTTCTTCTCCTCGAACATCTTGACCGGCGCGAGCTGCGAATAACGCAGGTTCTTCTTCTCATAGGCATCCATGACGCCGCGGGCGAGTGCCGCGATATCCCCGCCCTCGGTCCAGACCCTGCGGCCCTTCTTGCCCATGATGATTGCCGTGCCGGTATCCTGGCACATCGGCAGCACGCCGCCGGCGGCAATATTGGCGTTCTTCAAAAGGTCGTAGGCGACGAAGCGGTCATTGTCGGTCGCCTCGGGGTCATCGAGGATCGAGGCGAGCTGCTTCAGGTGGCCGGGGCGCAACAGATGGTTGATATCGGCGAAGGCGGTTTCGGCAAGCAGGCGGATGGCTTCCGGCTCGACGGTCAATATTTCCTGGCCCTTAAAGCTGTCGACCGAGACATGGTCGCCGCTGATCTTGCGGTAGGGGGTGGTATCCTTGCCGAGCGGGAAGAGATCGTCAGCCATCGAAGTGACCTTTCTGGTGGGCGTGGGTCGCTAAATTGGAACCGGTCTAAATCCGCGGCGCTGCAAATGCAATCTGGATAGGCGAGCCGGGAAATCCGCATTCGACGGGAAAGACGACTTCAGGTTGCCTTTCGCCGGAGGCCGGTTCATATTCCCGCGACGTTAACTTGCGGGGGCTTCCGATGACGAACGCAAAACCGACTGCTAACGACGATCTTCTCATTTTCTTCGAGCACGACTGGATCAGAGGGGATTTGCTGTCCAATGACAGCGATCCCGAGGGATCGACCACCTATCTTCGCTCTTTCGACGGTGTCAGGGTCGATGCGAAACAGGGACTGACACAGGAAACGATCATCAAAGGCGATTATGGGACCTTCACCGTGCGGCCCGATGGTCACTTCACCTACGAGCTGGATTACTCGCTCGACGTGGTGAAGAACTTGCGGGCGCACGACCAGTTGATCGAAGAGATCCGCTACAAGATCTCCGATGGCGTGGGGGGAACGGATGTCGGGGTTCTGACGCTGGCGATCGACGGCGTCAATGAAGAGGACAAGTATCATGAAGTCCTGGATTTCGACGACCTGGGTGTCACATCGCGCGCGGATGACTTTTCTCTGCCGAATTACCGGGGCTTCGCGCTTTCCGTGAACGGCAGTCACGACCTGACGCTCCTGAACGGTATTGTCTATGACACGGTGCCGGGCGTCGACGCCATCACCGAGGACGGTTTCAGCGATACGGTTCTATCGCCGGGTTCGGCGCCGGTGACCCTGAAAATGGTCGATGGCGGCGACTTCACCTTTCAGGGCGTTTCGATTGCCGAATTGTCGGCCTCGCCCTTTCATCTGACGCTGACGGCGATGAACGACGGCCAGATCGTCTATCAGCAGGAACTTGAGGTCGCCGATCCCGATCTTCTGGTCGAGATTGAAGACATCGATGAAATCAGTTTCGATTTCATGGGCAATTCGGTCGTGATGGACAATTTTTCGCTGTTGGTCTGATCGCAACCGATCGCCTTCTCCGCCGCAAGCGGGGGAGAAGGCTGAAGCTTCATGGCGTTACTACTTTGGGCCGATCATTGTTTCAGGGCGGACGATCGTATCGTAGTCTTTTGCCGAGACCAGGCCGCTGGCGAGGGCTTCTTCCTTCAGCGTCGTGCCATTTTTGTGGGCGGTCTTGGCGATCTTGGCGGCTGCGTCGTAACCGATCTTCGGGGCAAGCGCGGTCACCAGCATCAGCGAGCGTTCGAGGCCGGCCTTGATGTTGTCCTCGCGCGCCTCGATGCCGACGACACAATTGTCGGTGAACGAGATGGCGGCATCCGCCAGCAGCTGCGCCGATTGCAGGAAGTTATAGGCCATCATCGGATTGTAGACATTGAGCTCGAAATGACCCTGGCTGTCGGCAAAGGTCAGCGCGGCGTGATTGCCGAAGATGTGGATGCAGACCTGCGTCAGCGCCTCGCACTGGGTCGGGTTGACCTTGCCGGGCATGATCGAGGAGCCTGGCTCGTTTTCCGGCAGCGCCAGTTCGCCGAGACCGGCGCGCGGGCCGGAGCCGAGCAGGCGGATATCGTTGGCGATCTTGAAGAGGGCGGCAGCGGCCGCATTGATGGCGCCATGGGAAAAGACCATGCCGTCATGCGAGGCGAGCGCCTCGAACTTGTTCGGCGCGGTGACGAAGGGCATGGCTGTTATGGCGGCGATCTCTTCGGCGACCTTTTCGGCGAAGCCCACCGGCGCATTGAGGCCGGTACCGACGGCCGTCCCACCCTGGGCGAGTTCGCAGAGGCCGGGCAGTGTCATTTCGATACGCTTGATGGCGGAGCCGACCTGGGCGGCATAACCCGAAAATTCCTGGCCGAGCGTCAGCGGCGTCGCATCCTGGGTGTGGGTGCGGCCGATCTTGATGATGTGGCTGAATTCGGTGACCTTCATGTCGAGGGCGGCATGGAGGTGCTTCAGGGACGGCAGCAGGTGATGGGCGATCCGTTCGGCGCAGGCGATGTGCATCGCCGTCGGGTAGGTGTCGTTCGACGACTGGCTCATATTGACGTGATCGTTCGGATGCACCGGCTTCTTGGAACCCATGACGCCGCCGAGCATTTCTATAGCACGATTGGAGATCACTTCATTGGCATTCATGTTGGACTGCGTGCCTGAACCGGTCTGCCAGACGACCAGCGGAAAATGGTCGTCGAGTTTGCCCTCGACCACTTCCTGGGCGGCATCGACGATGGCCTGTCCGAGGCCAGGATCAAGCTGGCCGAGCGACATGTTGGCGCGGGCCGCCGCCTGCTTGACGATGCCGAGCGCACGCACGATCGACAGCGGCTGCTTTTCCCAGCCGATCTTGAAATTGCCGAGCGAACGCTCGGCCTGGGCGCCCCAATATCGGTCGGCGGCAACGTCGATGGGCCCAAAAGTATCGGTTTCGGTACGGGTTGCGGTCATCAGCCTTGCCTTCCCTTTAAATGCTGTTTTCGGTCGTCTTCGAAAGATCAGGTCTTATAGGTGGGAACGTTCGACAAGAAAACCGGACGCCATGCGAAATATTGAAGTCGGAAGTCATGTTTGCGAGGCTTGTGCGGCGTGCCTTTTAGGCCACTTTCGAAATTTTATGCGTCTGGGCGTTTTCGCCACATTGGTCTGGCGGCAAAAATTGGGTAAAAAATTAACTAATAATTTCATAATTTTGTGTGAACTTCTGCGCGGCGCCGTGCAGGATCTCCGTCACACAAAATTGAGTCCGCCGGCGCTGGCGGCGCAGGCCGGTTTCTGATCAATGAGGCCTTACGCTGCATGAGTTTCGCGGGATAAGATATTGAGCCTTGCGCTCGTGACAAGAACAGCATGACACCGGGACTGGAAGATATATGACGTTCGTTTTGAAAAGCGCGGCATCCGCATTGGCAATTTCCTGCGGCGTAGCGGTTATGAATGCCGCACCTGCGCATGCTTATACATTGATGGAGATGCTGCGCGGCGACAGGCAGCGGAACCAGAGCACCATCTTCATGGATCAGGCGCCGGGCCGTCCGGTGCCGCGCGGCGCCGTCGGCGGCTCGCTCGGCGGGCTTGATCCGGAAGCGCCGTTGCCGAAGGTGAGCGGCCCGCGTTACTACACCTATAAAACCGAAACGCTGCAGTTGGTCGATACCGGCAAGTTTGCCGATCCTGTCGTCACCGGCGCGGTCGCCGATGTATCGGCGAGCGGCGATGCCAGCGCCGAACCCGCCGTGCAGCGCCGTTTCCTGGCGCAGGCCAAGGTGCGTGCCAATGCCGACGTCGCAAAGGCGCTCGAAGCCTATTATGGCGATAGCCGCAACCCGCTCGTCTGGGTCGATGGCAATCAGATCAACGATGGTGCCAAGTCGGCGATGCTGGTGCTTGCCGATGCGGCCTCCGTCGGCCTCGACCCGGCAGATTACGCCATCCAGACGCCTGATATCGACCCGGCCAATCCCGATCCAGCCTTCCGCGATCGGGCGCTGACGCAATTCGAGCTCGAACTCTCCGCCAAGGTGCTGGCCTTCGTGCAGGACACCGCGCGCGGTCGCATCGATCCGAACAAGATCTCCGGCTATCACGACTTCCAGCGCAAGGTGGTCAATCTGGCGCCGGTGCTGAAGCTTGCCCGCATGAGCCCCGATGTCGGCGCTTACATCGCCAACCGCTCACCCGATAGTCCACAGTTCCAGGCGTTGAAGGCGGAACTCGCCAAGCTTCGCGCAGCCGACGGCGGCAATGAGGAGCGAATCGTCGTTTCGCTCGATACGCTGCTGAAGCCCGGCGAAAGCTCGCCCGAGATCGCCAATATCGTCAAGGCGATCGGCAAGCACGGTTCCGAAACGCTGAGGACCGATCACGCGGCAACGCTTGCTGCTTACGCAGGCAGCAGCGACTATTCGCCTGAGATCGTCTCGCTGGTCGAGGATTTCCAGAAGGAGCGCGGACTGAAGGCCGATGGCGTCATCGGCCAGGCTACGGTGCGCGCCATGACCGGCGGCGATAGCAATGCCTCGAAGATCGACAAGCTCGTCGTCGCCATGGAACAGGCGCGCTGGCTGCCCGAAGATCTCGGTTCCCGTTACGTGATGATCAACCAGCCGGCCTTCATGGTCTATTACCACAATGGCGGCAAGGAACAGCTGTCGATGCGCGTTGTGGTCGGCGGCAAGAACAACCAGACCTATTTCTTCGACGACGAGATCGAGACGGTGGAGTTCAACCCTTTCTGGGGCGTGCCGCAGTCGATCATCATCAACGAGATGTTGCCGAAGCTGCGCTCGGATCCGAACTATCTCGACCAGCTCGGTTATGAGGTTGAGGTGAACGGCCACGCGGTCGCCTCGTCGAGCGTCGACTGGTACGGCTCGACCGACAACGTCTCGGTGCGCCAGCCGCCAAGCAGTGACAATGCGCTCGGCGAACTGAAGATCCTGTTCCCGAACAGCCACGCGATCTATATGCACGACACGCCGTCGAAGAGCTTCTTCAAGCGCGACATGCGGGCGCTGAGCCACGGTTGCGTGCGCCTTGCCGATCCGCGTGCGATGGCAGCTGCAGTGCTCGGAACGACGGTCGACGACGTTGCCAAGCAGATCGCCACGGGGCAGAACCATGCGGTCAAGGTGCCGCAGAGGATTCCCGTTTACGTGTCCTATTTCACAGCCTGGCCGAACAAGGACGGCGTGGTGGAATATTTCGACGACGTTTATGGCCGCGACGGCTATGTCGACAAGGCATTCGACGCGACGACCAAGGCGCGTGGGGCGCAGATCTGACGCTGATTTTATTAGATTACGGAGCGGGCGGTCTTTGGGCCGCCCGTTTTGTTTTTGTGCGGGATTCGAACGCCTTCGTTCTGGGCTTAGTCCAAGGTAGGAAATACGAAGGAGAGGGCGGCTCACACGGTACGCCGGCAAAGGAAGGATCAGAACTGGGCGAGAGCCTCAGACGGCGACCTTCGCTGCAAACTCCCGCAACAGCCTCTCCACCAGTTCCGGGGTCAGCTCATCGTAATGGGTGATGATCACATCCGGATCGAGGCTTGAGACTGGCACGTCGGAATAACCAAAGGGCACGGCGATCGACGGGACGCCGGCATTCCTGGCGACGGCGATGTCGTTGATGCTGTCGCCGATCATCACGGTGCGGGACCGGTCGCCGCCGGCGCGTTCGATGGTGCCGGTGAGGTGGCGGGCGTCGGGCTTGCGCACGTCGAAGGTGTCGCCGCCGGTGATGGCGGCGAAATAGCTGGCGAGATCGAGCTTGTCCAGCAGGCCGAGCGCCAGGCTTTCCATCTTGTTGGTGCAGACGGCGAGGCGGTAACCCTGTGATTTTAGCCGATCCATCGCGGCGACCAGGCCGGGATAGGGCTCGGTGCGGCCGGGCATGTTGCCGGCATAATGGGCGATGAAACGCTCGACCAGGGGCGGCAGGGCTTCCTGAGTAAGCAGATGGCCGCGCAGCCGGCAGGCGCGTTCGATCATCACGCGGGCGCCGTGGCCGACGAGATGGGTGAGGTCGTCATAGCTGACCGGTTCGAGGCTAAGGGCCGCAATCGTATGGTTCAGGCTCTCGACCAAGTCCGTATGGGTGTCGAGAAGGGTGCCATCGAGATCGAAGACGACGAGCGCCGGGCGGACGGAGGAGGGGATCAAGGGCTTGCCTCTTTAAGCGATGGATCGTCCTTTGAGGTGACGAGCCGCCTCCGCGAACGACAGATCGCCTCTGGGAATGACGGATCGTCCCCTGGGGACGAGGGATCGCCCCTGAGGACGATGGATCGCCTCTGAGGTAGGCGATCATGCCGCGGAAAGCAACGGCCTGAAGATCGCCGGGGGAGGCCGCAGGCATCTGTTTCGGCTTTTCATTTTCCGTGATGATTTTGACTTTCGTTTGCCAGGCGAGCCGTGTAAACAGCACATCCAACGCAATAATTGGAGCTGGCGGCGCATGGATGCCCGCGAAATGAAGATCAAGGCCGCCGCGGCCGCACTCGCCCATGTCGAAAGCGGGATGCGTCTCGGGATTGGCACCGGCAGCACGGCGGAAGAATTCGTTCGCCTGTTGGCCGAGAAGGTCGCTGGCGGCTTCAGGGTCGAAGGCGTTCCTACGTCTGAAAGAACGGCGCGGCTTTGCGTCGAACTCGGTGTGCCGCTGAAATCGCTGGACGAGCTGCCGGCACTCGATCTGACGATCGATGGCGCCGACGAACTCGATGCTGGGCTCCGGCTGATCAAGGGCGGCGGCGGTGCGCTGCTGCGCGAAAAGATCGTCGCGGCCGCCTCCGAACGAATGATCGTCATTGCAGACGAGAGCAAGCTGGTCGATATGCTCGGCGCCTTCGCGCTGCCGATCGAAGTCAATCCGTTCGGGCTCGTCTCGACACGGATCGCGATCGAGAAGGTCGCGGCCCGGCTCGGTCTTTCCGGTGAACTGGCTTTGCGCCAGTCCGGTGACGGAGAGTTTACCACGGATGGCGGTCATCACATTATCGATGCATCTTTTGGCCGCATTCCTGATGCAGAGGCGCTTTCGAGCGAGCTGAATTCCATACCCGGCGTCGTCGAACACGGGCTCTTTATCAATATGGCGGCACTTGCGATCATTGCCGGTCCTGCGGGTGTGCGCACACTGCAGACAAACAGATAACAGGAGCATACACTCATGATGAACATTGCAGGTCTTGGCCGTCTCGCCGCTGCGACCGTCGTTCTTTCCGGGCTTGCCTTCGGCTCCGCCGTCAAGGCGCAGGAGGTCTCCGAGGACCAGTTGAAGGCGTCTCGCGCCGCGATCGACGCCATCGGCGCCACTGCCCAGTTCGACAACATCCTGCCCGGTCTCGCCGAGCGCCTGAAGGCCGGCCTGATCCAGGATTCGCCAAACTACCAGGACATCATTTCGTCGACGGTCGACGCGCAGGCGCTAGCGCTGGCGCCGCGCCGCGGCGATCTCGAGAAGGAGGCGGCACTCACCTATGCCAAGACCTTCACCGCCGCGGAACTGAAGGCGATCGCCGACTTCTATAATTCCGACGTCGGCAAGAAGCTGCTGCGCGACGGCCCGGTCGCCTCTCGCGAGACGGCGAAGGCTGCCGACATCTGGGCGCAGGGCATTTCCCGCGACCTGGAAAAGCAGAGCAATACCGAGCTTTCCAAGGTCATCAAGGCGCCGCCGCCGGCAACCGAAAGCCCGGCTGCTCCGGCTGCCGCTCCCGCTCCCGCTCCGGCTACCCAGCAGTAAGGCCTCCACCATCAAATTGCGAAAGCCCGGCATCGTCCGGGCTTTTTTGTTATGATGCGGCAAATGCCGCCGGCGAGGCTTCAGGTGACTGCAGATATACCCGATCGTTACAACGCTGTCCGAGTGCGGATATCAGGCAAGGTCCAGGGTGTCGGCTTTCGCATGTGGACGCGCAATGAGGCGGTACGGCTCGGTTTGACGGGCTGGGTTCGCAATGAAAGGGACGGGGCCGTCGTCGCTTTGATCGCAGGAACCGATACCGCCATCTCGATAATGATCGAACGTTTCAGCCGCGGGCCTGCGGGGTCGTCGGTTGCGGGCGTCGAGACGGAAGCAGCCCAGCTTGAGAAAATGCCGACGGATTTCGGGATCACCCGCTGACAGCAGCAATCACTATGCATCGAACATGCGGGGAAGCCAGCTCTTCGCTTTTATGCATGTCGTTTCCTGGGACCGCTGCACACCTCCTGGTGACATGCATCAGGGGTTCGGGTTCTTTGCAAGTTGCCACACACCTTCCTCATCCGGTTCCACGCGCTTGTTGCCGCGATAGAAGATCGGCAGTCTCGTCTTCTTGTCGATCGAGAAGCGGCTCGGCGTATATTTTTCGTCCTCGTGACCCTCAGTCGCGAGGCCGAGCGCTTCCTTGAATTTGCCAGCCTTGCACAGATTGGCGAAGAGAGTTTGATCCATCTTTTGCTCCGGCATCGTTTTCTATCCCTGGATTGCCCTGCCAGCCTCAGGCGACCGGGTCAACCGTTTGCCGGGAAGATTCGGCGATGCGTACGGGATGATGCAGGAGCGGGCTTTTGTTTTCAGGGCGATCGCCCCTATATCAGCAACATCCTTCCTGCGATTCCCTTCCGGAGCTCCTCATGTCTTCCTACGACTACGACCTCTTCGTCATCGGCGGTGGTTCCGGAGGCGTGCGCGGTGCGCGTGTCGCCGCCTCGCTCGGCAAAAAGGTGGCGATCGCCGAAGAGTACCGCTATGGCGGCACCTGCGTCATCCGCGGTTGCGTGCCGAAGAAGCTTTTCGTCTATGCCTCGCAGTTCCACGAGCATTTCGAGGATGCGGCGGGTTTCGGCTGGACGGTCGGCGAAAGCAGCTTCGACTGGAAGAAGCTAGTAGCCGCCAAGGATGCCGAGATCGCCCGGCTGGAAGGCCTCTACAAGAAGGGGCTCGCCGGCGCCAATGCCGAGATCCTCGAAACGCGCGCCGAACTCGTCGATGCTCATACTGTGCGGCTCACGAAGACGGGGCAGACGGTGACGGCAACGACGATCGTGATCGCCACCGGCGGACGGCCGAACCCGCATGCAGCCCTTCCCGGCCATGAATTATGCATTTCCTCCAACGAGGCTTTTCATCTCGAAGAGCTGCCGAAATCGATCGTGATATCAGGCGGTGGCTATATCGCCGTCGAGTTCGCCAATATCTTTCATGGCCTCGGCGTCGAGACGACGCTGATCTATCGCGGCGCCGAGATCCTGTCGCGCTTCGACGAGGATCTGCGGCGCGGGCTGCACGAGGCGATGGTCGCCAAGGGCATCCGCATCCTTTGCCACGACACGCTGCAAAAGGTTTCGAAGGGCGATGACTGCCTCGTTCTGGAAACGCTGAACAGCGGCACGCTGCAGGCCGGCGTTGTCATGCTGGCGCTCGGGCGCGATCCGAACACCGAAGGTCTCGGCCTCGAGGCTGCGGGCGTCGCCGTCGATGAGCGTGGCGCCATTATCGTCGACGATTATTCCCGCACCAATGTCGAAAACATTTATGCGCTCGGCGATGTCACCAATCGGGTACAGCTGACGCCGGCAGCGATCCACGAGGCGATGTGCTTCATCGAGACCGAATACAAGAACAATCCAACCCGGCCGGATTACGAGCTGATCCCGACCGCCGTCTTCTCGCAGCCGGAGATCGGCACCGTCGGGCTCTCGGAAGAGGAGGCGGGCAAGCGTTACTGCGAGCTCGAAGTCTACCGCGCCCAATTCCGGCCGCTGAAGGCGACGCTTTCCGGGCGGGCCGAGCGGATGATCATGAAGCTGATCGTCGATGCCGCGAGCGGCAAGGTGGTGGGCGCCCATATTCTCGGCCACGATGCCGGCGAGATGGCGCAGCTGCTCGGCATCACGCTGAAGGCCGGCTGCACCAAGGACGATTTCGACCGGACGATGGCGCTGCATCCGACAGCGGCCGAGGAGCTGGTCACCATGTATGCGCCAAGCTACCGGATCCGAGACGGCAAAAGAATCTAAGCAGCGGTATCCTCAGCTGGTGATGCGCGGCGCGCGGATGACCTTGAGGAAGAGCGCCTTCATCGCATCGGCGATACCGTCGGTCGGCGTCACCTCGAAATAGAGGCCGGGCGAGGCGCATGCCTGCATTTTCGTCGGGATTTCGCTCTGGAAGGGCTTGATCCACGTATTGTACCAGTTGTTTTTCGGCAGCGGCAGATAAGTGGTGTAGAGCACCGCGATCCTGATGCCCTTGTCCTTCAGCGGTTGGCAGAAAGAAGTATCGATCGGCTCCTGGCAGCGGTCGCCGGTCAGTTTCTTGGTGCAGCCTTTCGGTTTTGCACTGTCGCCGACGCCGTCCGAGACGAAGAACAGGATCTTTTGCGGGGTGGTAGCGGTGCCGCCGTCGCCGGGGGTGGTGATGATGGTTTTCATCTGTGTCAGCGCGCTGTCGAAGCTCGTCTGCTGGTCGTTGTTATAACCCTGATACGGGATGGTCATCAGATCGACGGCGTCGGTATAGCTGCGTACTTTATCGAGATCGTCCGTCGGGTCGGATATAGTGGTCAGATTGGCATCCTCAGCCTTGGTGCCGAAGGTATAGACGCCCATGCGGAACTGATTATCGGAAACACGCGTGGACTTCGCGGTCAGCGTCAGCTCCTTGGTCGCCTGGCGCACGACGTCGATGCGCATGCTGACGCCGAGCTTTTTGGCGAGATTGTAGTAGTTGTTGTTGTTCTGGGTTTCGTGGCAGGCGAAGGCGCAGGTATCGCTGGTGTTCTTTTCCATCGTCGCCACGTCGGTCGCGGTGGCGCCGACGCCCATCGAAGGAGTGTTGTCGAGCAGGATGTAGAAATCCATGAAGGAGGCGGTCTGATATTCGGCCGTCGCCGTGCCCGAGATTGTGATCGAATCCTTCCCCAGAACACGCATAAAGGTCGTCGGCACGGTCGCGCTGAAAGAGACTTGCGAGTTCAGTTTGTTGGCGGCTTTGGTGACGTCGATGCCGAGATCGACCTGAACGTCGGCCAGCTCCCCGGACATCTGAGACATGAAGATGCTGCGGGCATCGGTCTTGCCGAGCGAGATCGTGCCGTTGCCGCTCATCGTCATGGCGGCTGCGACTGCGCCGGATTTTTCGGCGATCGAGCCGACGGCGGCGGCATCGGCTGCCGCGTAAAGCTGCGTCCTCAGGCTGAGCGCGTGGCCGAAATCCACCGCCATGCCTGCCGTACCGAGGAGCGGCACCATCAGCAACGCCGTCATGATGCCGAAATTGCCCGAACGATCCGATATGAAGCTGAGCGGAAGGATCGCCATGCCATGTCCCCAATGTTGAAATCATCCGTGGTTCTACATTGGAAGTCTAAAATATCGGGAAATTGACATGGTATATGCCGGTTTAACGATGGAATCCGAGATTTCTGCCACCTATATGCGAGCTCTGCCCGATGGCGCCGGTACGGCATTCGAGCTTTGGGCGATTGGTCTTTGCAAGCCCGATCTAAAGGTCTATAAGCCGCCGCAATCAAAGATACGGGCATCCCAGGGATGGGTGTGAGTGAGGTGAGTGAGATGGCAGAGAACTGGACCCCGAGCAGTTGGCGGCAAAAACCGATCCTGCAGGTTCCCGATTATCCCGACGCAGCCGCTTTGGCTGCAACGGAAGCTCAGCTCGCCAGCTATCCGCCCCTCGTCTTCGCCGGCGAAGCGCGCCGTCTGAAGAAGCACCTCGCCAATGTCGCCGAAGGCAATGGCTTCCTGCTGCAGGGCGGCGACTGTGCCGAGAGCTTCGCCGAACACGGCGCCGACAATATCCGCGACTTTTTCCGCGCCTTCCTGCAGATGGCGGTCGTGCTGACTTTTGGCGCGCAGCTGCCGGTCGTTAAAGTCGGTCGCATCGCCGGCCAATTCGCTAAGCCGCGTTCGTCGAATGTCGAGAAGCAGGGCGACGTGACGCTGCCGGCTTATCGCGGCGACATCATCAACGGCATCGAGTTCACCGAGGAGTCGCGCATTCCGAACCCGGAACGTCAGGCGATGGCCTACCGGCAGTCGGCCGCGACGCTGAACCTTCTGCGCGCCTTCGCGATGGGCGGTTACGCCAATCTCGAAAACGTGCACCAGTGGATGCTGGGCTTCGTCAAGGACAGCCCGCAAGGCGAGCGCTACCGCAAGCTGGCCGACCGCATCAGCGAAACCATGGATTTCATGAAGGCGATCGGCATCACCTCGGAAAACCAGCCGGCCTTGCGGGAAACCGATTTCTTCACCAGCCATGAGGCGCTGCTGCTTGGCTACGAAGAGGCGCTGACCCGCGTCGATTCCACTTCCGGCGACTGGTATGCCACCTCAGGCCACATGATCTGGATCGGCGACCGCACGCGCCAGGTCGATCATGCGCATGTCGAATATTGCCGCGGCATCAAGAACCCGATCGGCCTGAAATGCGGCCCGTCGCTGCAGGCCGACGATCTGCTGCAGCTGATCGACATCTTGAACCCGGCCAACGAAGCCGGGCGCCTGACACTGATCTGCCGCTTCGGCCACGACAAGGTCGCAGAGAACCTGCCGCGCCTTATTCGTGCCGTCGAGCGTGAAGGCCGCAAGGTTGTCTGGTCCTGCGACCCGATGCACGGCAACACGATCACGCTCAACAACTACAAGACCCGTCCCTTCGAGCGGATCCTGTCGGAAGTCGAAAGCTTCTTCCAGATCCACCGCGCCGAAGGCACGCATCCCGGTGGCATCCATATCGAGATGACCGGCAAGGACGTGACGGAATGCACCGGCGGCGCCCGCGCCGTTACCGCCGACGACCTGCAGGATCGCTACCACACGCATTGCGACCCGCGCCTCAACTCCGACCAGGCGCTGGAGCTCGCCTTCCTGCTTGCCGAGCGCATGAAGGGCGGTCGCGACGAGAAGCGCATGGTCGTCAACGGCTGATAGCAGCCCCAGACGGATGCGGAAAAACCCGGCTTGATGCCGGGTTTTTTTGTCTCAGGATGGAGCAGGCGATCAGATGCTGGCCTGAACGCTATGCAAGTTGGCGTAGACGCCGTCTTTCGCCATGAGCGCGTCATGGGTGCCCTGTTCGACGATGCCGTCGGCCGTCAGCACCAGGATTCTGTCGGCATGGCGGACGGTCGAGAGACGATGGGCGATGACCAGGGTGGTTCGGCCATTTGCCAGGCTGAGCAACGCCTGCTGCACCGCCCGTTCGCTTTCGTTGTCGAGCGCGCTGGTTGCTTCGTCGAAGATCAGGATCTCCGGATTCTTGAGGAAGGCCCGGGCGATGGTGATGCGCTGACGCTGGCCGCCCGAGAGTTTGACGCCGCGCTGGCCGATATCGGTGTCATAACCCTGGGGCAGGGCCATGATGAAATGGTGCGCGTTGGCGGCGCGGGCGGCTGCCTCCAGCTCGGCATCGCCGGCGCCGGGCCTGCCATAGCGCAGGTTTTCCGCCACGGTGCCGGCAAAAAGATAGACGTCCTGCTGCACCACGCCCACATGGCGCCGGAGCGAGGCCAGCGTCACGTCGCGGATATCGGTGCCGTCGATGCGGATCGACCCGGCCTCAACATCGTAGAAGCGTGGTATCAGCGCACAAAGCGTGCTCTTGCCGACCCCGGAAGGACCGACCAGGGCAACGAACTCCCCGGGAGCGATGGTGAGCGACAGCCGCTCGAGCACGCGCGGGCCATCGGCCTCGTAGCCGAAGGCGACGTCGGAGAAACTGATCTCGCCCCTTGGCGCCGGCATCGGATGAGCGGCCGGCCGGTCGATGATATCGGGATCGATCTCCAGGATCTCCATGGCTCTGATGAAGCCGGTGTAGCCCTCCTGCCAGAGGCGCACGAAATTGGCCAGCCGCTGCACCGGATCGACCAGCACGGCAACGCAAAGCAGGAAGGTGAGCATATCCGGGACGGTCAGTTCCGCTGCCAGGATACGCAGGCCGCCGACGATGATCACCAATATGGTGACGAGCTGGGCGAAGGTTTCGGTGCCGACCGAAAACCACGCCTCGCTGCGGTAGCCGTCGGCGCGGCTTTCAAGGAAGCGTCGGTTCTGCTCGGCGAAACGCTCCCGTTCCAGCGCCTCGTTGGCGAAGGACTGGACGACACGGATGCCGGCCAGAGCATCCTCGACGCGCTCGTTAACCGCGGCGATCTGGTGCTTGCTGGCTTCGAGCGCGCGGTTCATGCGCCGGTTGAAATACAGCGCATAAACCAACGCCACAGGGGTGAGCAGCAGGATGAGGCCTGCCAATGGCGGATCGATGTAGAACAGCACCAGCATGGCGCCGCCAAATTTCAGCAGGGCGATGGAAAGATCCTCGGGACCGTGGTGAAAGAGTTCGCCCAGCCACAGGCTGTCATTGGTGATGCGGCTCATCAGCTGGCCGGTGCGCTGGCGGTCGTAGAAGCTGAACGAGAGTTTCTGGCAGTGCTCGAAGAGTTCCTGCCGGACCGTCGCCTCAATGCGAGCCCCCATCACATGGCCGCGATAATCGACGAAGAAGATCGCGGCGATCTGGACCGCCAGAACGGCCAGCATGACGCCGCCCATGCCGAGGATTTGAGCGAAGGCCTGCGGGGCATCGGGCAGAACCAGAAGCCGGCTGGTGACGACATTGGCGCAGAGCGGCAGGGCGAGCGCCGTGCCGGCGACGAGCATGGCGCACAACAGATCCGCCAGCAGCAAAGGCAGGTGCGGGCGATAGTAGGAAACGAATTTTCGCATGCGCGACCAGCGTCGGCCGCGGTCGGCGGGATCGTTCTGGAAAAATTTGGGGAAGCCGTTATGGCGTCGCGAGCTTTTCCTCGCGCGGGAGAACCGAATGTTCATGAGGCAGAATGTCCTTGTGGGCCATGTTTCCTTTCTGTTTGGACAGGGTCGTTCTCATGTCAGTCTCCCGGGGATTAAATGAAATTTGACCTTGAGTATCGCCGACAATAGCGGCCGATTCAATGCCGGGACGGGATGAGGTTGGCGGATGTTGTCGAGATGCAACAGCGATAACGCGTCAGCCGAGAGCGCACAAGGCCAGGCGGCTTTCAAGATTCCTGATGGCTCATTCAGAAAACCGGATTTGACGCCGGACAAGATCGGCGGCAACGTCTCTTAGGAACAGGGGATGACCATGACTGAACGACATACAGGCGGCTGTCTTTGCGGCGCCGTGCGATTTTCAATTGCGGCGAAGCCCGGACCTGTTGTTGGCTGTCATTGCTCGCAATGCCGCCGGCAGACGGGGTTTTACTATGCGGCCGTCAACGTGCCGCGGGCGGCTCTTTCGGTGGAAGACACGGAAGCGGTCCGCTGGTACCGGTCGAGCGAACAAGCGCAGCGCGGGTTCTGTTCGACTTGCGGCTCCGCGCTGTTCTGGCAGGGCGACCAATCGCTGGAGATTTCGGTTTTGGCCGGGTCCTTCGACGAGCCGAGCGGCCTGGCCTTTGGCCATCACATTTATTGCGCCGACAAGGGCGATTTCTACGACATATCGGATGGCCTGCCGCAATATGCGGTGAACCCTGTCTAAAGCGCGTCGCATCACATTTGATGCATGCGACGCACTTTAGCCCTTTGTTTTATGCATGTCGTTGTCCCGGAACCGCTGCACTTCCGGGCGACATGCATTAACCCTTAGCGGAAAGCTCGGCGGTGAGACGCGCCACGTCCTCGCGCAACGCCGTCAATTCGGTCAGCACGCGCATATCGATCTTCTGGTGCAGGGAGAGCACTTCGAGTTCGGCCTTGAGATTGACTTCGTAGTCTTTGGCGGCCTCGAAGCGGTCGCGCTCGGCCTGGCGGTTCTGCGACATCATGATGATCGGCGCCTGGATGGCGGCGAGCATCGACAGGATCAGGTTCAGGAAGACGAAGGGATAGGGGTCGAAGGCACCGCTCACCAGAATGATGGTGTTGATCACCGTCCAGGCGAGGAGGAAAACGAAGAAGGCGATGATGAACGACCAGGAACCGCCGATGCGGGCGATGCTGTCGGCGATGCGCTCGCCGAACGAGGCCTCGGCGGAAAGAGCGGCGTTGACATCGGTCGAGATGACCTTGCGCTCGTGCGCCTTCGCCAGCACGCGTTTTTCGATATCGCCGAGTTCGTCGGCCGGCTTGTCGAAATGATGGTGCATGAAGTTCGAAAGATTAGACATGGCCTGTTTCCGGTGCCCGTTATCGACGCTGTTGATTTGCGCGCCAGTATTCCGGTCCGCCGGCAAATTGCAATGCGTGTCTATGCCGCGAGGTCGCGGCGCGTCCGTTCACAAAAATTTCGTCACAGCAAGGTGCGGCTTTTGCTGCGGACATGTTGCGGTCCCGGAAGGTGCAGGCTAAATAAATGACATGACACAGGAAAACGCTCTTTCTGATATCTTCCGCATCGCCATCGGTCAGCTCAATCCGACAGTCGGCGATGTCGCCGGCAATCTCGCCAAGGCACGCGAAGCGCGCGCCGATGCGGCTCGGGAAGGCGCGCATCTGCTCGTCCTGACCGAACTTTTCATTTCCGGTTATCCGCCTGAAGATCTGGTATTGAAGCCGGCCTTCATTCGCGCCTGCTGGAAAGCGGTGGAGAGCCTGGCTGCCGATACCGCCGATGGCGGGCCGGGTGTCGTCATCGGTTTTCCCCGGCAGGACGAAACGGGGCGCTATAATTCCGTCGCCGTGCTCGACGGCGGCAAGGTGATTGCGGTGCGCGACAAGATCGATCTGCCAAACTATGGCGAATTCGACGAGAAGCGTGTCTTCGACCAGGGCTCCATGCCGGGTCCGGTGAATTTCCGCGGCGTGCGCATCGGCATTCCGATCTGCGAAGACATCTGGGGCGATCTTGGCGTCTGTGAGACGTTGGCCGAAAGCGGGGCCGAGATTCTACTGTCGCCGAACGGCTCGCCCTATTATCGTGGCAAGGTCGATATCCGCCATCAGGTGGTGCTGAAGCAGGTGATCGAGACCGGTCTGCCGCTGGTCTATGCCGCACAACTCGGCGGCCAGGACGAACTGGTCTTCGACGGCGCCAGCTTCGCTTTCAATGCCGACAAATCGCTCGCCTTCCAGATGAGCCAGTTCGAGACGGCGCTGGCGGTGACGACGTGGAAGCGCGGTGGGTCTGGCTGGCACTGCGCCGAAGGACCGATGGCCCATATTCCCGAAGGCGAGGAAGCCGACTACCGCGCCTGCCTGCTCGGCTTTCGCGACTACGTCAACAAGAACGGCTTCAAGACGGTGGTGCTCGGCCTTTCCGGCGGCATCGACTCGGCGATCTGCACGGCAATCGCCGTCGATGCGCTGGGCGAGGAGCGGGTGCGCACCGTCATGCTGCCCTACCGCTACACATCGGAAGATTCTTTGAAGGATGCGGCCGATTGCGCCAAGGCGCTCGGCTGCCGCTACGACATCGTGCCGATCGAGCAACCGGTGACGGGCTTCAGCAGCGCGCTGTCTGATCTCTTCGCGGGAACGAACAGTGGTATCACCGAGGAAAACCTGCAGAGCCGGGCGCGCGGCGTCATCCTGATGGCGATCTCCAACAAGTTCGGCTCAATGGTGGTGACGACGGGCAACAAGTCGGAAATGTCGGTCGGTTACGCCACGCTCTACGGCGACATGAACGGCGGCTTCAATCCGATCAAGGACCTCTACAAGATGCAGGTCTATGCGTTGGCCCGCTGGCGCAACGAGAATGTGCCGCCGGGTGCGCTGGGGCCGTCAGGCGAGGTGATCCCGAAAAATATCATCGACAAGGCGCCCTCGGCCGAACTGCGTCCCGACCAGAAGGACCAGGATTCGCTGCCGCCTTATCCCGCCCTCGACGATATTCTCGAATGCCTGGTGGAGAAGGAGATGGCGGTCGAGGAGATCGTCGCGCGCGGCCATGACGTGGCGACCGTCCATCGCATCGAGCACCTGCTCTATCTCGCCGAATATAAGCGCCGGCAATCGGCGCCGGGCGTGAAGATTACCAAGAAGAATTTCGGACGCGACCGGCGGTATCCCATCACCAACCGGTTCCGGGATCGCTAGCGCGATCGAGATCGCTGGCGCAGTTGTTATAGAAATGCGGGGGAGGAAGCATGCGCAGCTCGGTCGAGATCTATAATGTCAGGACGGGCAGGGCTCGCGAAGTCTGGCAGACGGACAGACTGGTGGAGGCTCCGAACTTCTCGCCTGACGGTTCCTACCTGCTGCTGAACGGCGACGGGCGGCTCTACCGGCTGCCGCTCGGTCGCGGTGAAGTCACCAAGCTCGATACCGGCTTTGCCGTCAACTGCAACAATGATCACGGCATCTCGCCCGACGGCACTGAGATCGTCATTTCCGACAAGACCGAATTCGGCAAGTCGACGATCTATGTCCTGCCGATCGGGGGCGGCGCGCCGCGGCTCGTCACCCAGAACGCGCCGTCCTACTGGCACGGCTGGTCGCCTGATGGCCGCGAACTCGCCTATTGCGGCATCCGCGACGACCTCTTCGACATCTATACGATCTCGGTCGAAGGCGGCGCCGAGACGCGACTGACGCATGGCGAGGGCCGCAATGACGGACCGGATTATTCCGCCGACGGGCAATGGATCTACTTCAACTCCAGCCGCACCGGGCTGATGCAGATCTGGCGCATCCATCCCGACGGCACCGGGCTGGAGCAGGTGACCTCGGACAATCAGGGCAACTGGTTCGCCCATCCGTCGCCTAAGAATGACAAGGTGTTGATCCTGTCCTACGACCCCTCGGTATTCGATCACCCACGGGATCTCGACGTGCGGCTGCGGTTGATGGACATGGATGGCGGCAATCTGAAGACGCTGTTCGAGCTCTTCGGCGGGCAGGGCACGATCAACGTGCCCTGCTGGTCTCCTGATGGCGAAGAGTTCGCCTATGTGCGTTATTTTCCGGAAGCTTAAACAGCGGCCTTGCGCCGGACGCGGGCGGATTGCGCCAGGTCTTCCAGCGTCGTCACCGACATATCCCAGTCGATGCAGCCATCGGTGATGGACTGGCCGTAGACCAGCGGCTTGCCGGGAACGAGATCCTGGCGGCCGGCGACGAGGTTGCTCTCGATCATCATGCCCTTGATGTGGCGGTTTCCGGCGGCGATCTGCGCGGCCACGGATCTGACGACGCGCGGCTGGTTCATCGGATCCTTGCCGCTATTGGCATGGCTGGCGTCGATGAGGATGCGCGGGGTCAGGCCGAGCTTGACGGCCTCGGCCGTGACCGCTTCGACATCGGTCGCTTCGTAGTTCGGCTGTTTGCCGCCGCGCAGAATGATGTGGCAGTCCTCATTGCCGGTCGTCGAGGCGATGCCAGCCTGTCCGTCCTTGGTGACGGCAGGGAAGTGATGCGGCTGCGAAGCGGCAAGGATGGCGTCGAGCGCCACACGTGCGCCGCCGTCGGTGCCGTTCTTGAAACCGATCGGACAGGAAAGGCCGGAGGCAAGCTGCCGGTGGATCTGGCTTTCGGTCGTGCGCGCGCCGATCGCCCCCCAGCTGACTAGGTCGGCAATGTATTGCGGCGTGATCGTGTCGAGGAATTCGACGCCGGCGGGAAGCCCTGTCGCATTGATATCGAGCAACAGTCGTCTGGCGATCCTCAGCCCTTCCTCGATGCGGTAGCTGCCGTCGAGATGCGGGTCGTTGATCAGGCCCTTCCAGCCGACGGTGGTGCGGGGTTTTTCGAAATAGACGCGCATGACGATCTCGAGATCGCCGGTGAAGCGCCGTCGCTGCTCCTCCAGCCGCGCGGCATATTCCCGGGCGGCAATGGGGTCGTGGATCGAGCAGGGGCCGATCACGACAATCAGGCGATCGTCGTCGCCATGTAGAATCTTATGGATCGCATCACGATTGCTGGTCACGGTTGCCGTGACGGCGGCATTGCGGTGGATTTCGGCGATGATATCGGCGGGTTTGGTCAGTGGGGTGATCTCGAGGATTCGCAGATCATCAATGGTATCAGACACGGCAAGGCTCCTGTTTGGTCATACCGTGCGGAACAAAAAAAGCCGCCAGGTAGACTAGCGGCTGTTCGGGTTGTCGTTGCGTCGATTTCAGTTACGCATGGACCCGCGTCCGCTGGGAGCAGCGGTACCAATAAAATCGCGAGGCGTAGATCGAAGTGGTCGACATAAGGCGTATGTAGCGTCGCGGCCGTGCGTTGTCACGCAGAATTTGCGGCGCAAAAGCCGGGCGCTCAGCTGTGGCACAATTGCCGCTGCAGGAGGCTTAAACAATCGCCCAACAGCGCATGCTGCTGGGCGATGTTGGGTCTGGATTACGGTGACAAATTAAATGCAGATCCCGAGATCATAGGGCGTCAACGTTCACGCCGACGGTGATGGCGCCGATCGGCGTTCCCTTGTCGTCGGAAATCGTGACGCTTGCCTGCGACTGCAGTGCCTGGGTCGATTCGTCCTTTTCGATATCGTCGACGAAAACAGCGTCCTTGCCGGCTCCGAAGGACTTCTGGAACTTGCCCTCGTCACCCTGCCAGTAATCCGACGTGGGATCGCTTTGACCGACATTCAGCCCCTTTGCATCCATGACGAAGACCTCGGCAATCTTGCCGTTTGAAGCAGCCTTCTTCTCCTGAAGGAATTTTGACAGCGCATTGCCGAGCACGCCGTCGATCATCGAATGGTCTGAGCCATCGACCTCGGCGCGCCACTTCTTGTCGAGGGCGTCGATATCGCCCTGGCCCAAACTGGCGTTTGCGGCGTTCTGCGCCTTGATAGCCTCGATGACGACCGGATCGTTCAGCCAGGGCTTTACGTCACTCGTCACGTAGTCGGAGATCGGGGCGAGCTTCGCATCCAGCGCCATGGATACGCCGGTCGACGCTGCAATTGCGGTGCAGGCCAAAAGAAATGCGGAGACGACTTTCTTCATAACTGTTCCCTTCCTGATTATGGGATGCTGTGGAATAAAAGCGCATTGAACGAAGGTGAGGTCAGAACTCTTCCCAGGCACCGGGAGCAGCGGCGACGGCGGCATTTCCTGCGTGCCGCTGCACAAAGGCCCTGGGCTCGGGGGCCCTGAGCTCGGGGCGAGATTGACGAATGCTCGGCTGAGCGGTTTTGGGCGGGCTGGCGGCAGAGGTGCCAACAGTGAACCTGCCGGCTGAGTCCTGCAGAAGGCGTCCCTGGGTCAGCAGCTCCTGGCAGGCCGCGTTGGTTTCCTCGACCATCGCCGCGTTCTGCTGTGTCGCCTGATCCATCTGGTTGATCGCGCCGTTGATTTCCTGCAGACCCGTCGCCTGTTCGCGATAGGACTGAACGATGGAAGCGATACTGTCGCTGATGCGGTTGATCTGCTCCTCGATCTTCAACAGGGCATCGCCGGTTTCATTCACCAGCCCGACGCCTGCTGCAACCTCCTGACCGGAGACATTGATGAGGTTCTTGATTTCCTTTGCCGCATTGGCAGACCGTTGGGCGAGTTCCCGCACTTCCTGCGCCACGACCGCAAACCCTTTGCCGGCTTCGCCGGCGCGCGCCGCCTCGACGCCGGCATTCAGCGCCAGCAGGTTCGTCTGGAAGGCGATTTCATCGATGACGCCGATGATCCGGCCGATCTGGCTCGACGAGGTCTGAATCCGGTCCATCGCTCCGATCGCGTCACGAACCACGGTCGCTGAGACATGAGCGCTGCGCTTTGTCTCCTCGACAAGCTTTCCGGCATTTTCGGCCCGTTGCGACGATGCTCTGACCGTGGTGGTCACCTCATCCAGTGCGGCGGCGGTCTGTTCCAAGGCTGCGGCCTGTTGCTCGGTTCGCTTGGCGAGCTGATCGGCGGAGAAGGCTATTTCGCTTGACCCACCTTCAACCGCAACGGAAGCGGTCTTGATCTCGGTCAGTGCTGCCGCGACCGCTTCGACCATGCGGTTGAAATCCTGCCGCAGTTTATCGAATTCGGGGCCGAGATCGGCCAAGTGTATCGAGAAGTCACCGGCGGCAAGCTTTTCCAATTCATTGGCGAGCGCGTTCATGACCAGCCGCTGAGCGTTGTTGGCCTCTTCCGTCAACGATGCGTTGCGTGCCCGTTCGACATCGAACGAGGCGCTCTGCTCGGCAGCGGCTTGCTCTCTCTCGACCTTGGCAATTGCCTCGTTACGGAAGACTTCCAAGGCACGTGCCAGGAACCCGATCTCATCGCCATTTTCCCTGTAGGTGACGGGAGAGGCCAGATCGCCTTTCTGCAAGGCGCTGATCCGTTCGCTGATGATCCGGATCGGCCGGCCGACGAGGCTGCGCATAGCGAGAAGGAAAGCGACAACGGCCATGGCGGTGATCATGAACTGCGTCAGCAGCGAAATCAGAACCTTCTGCCTGACTTCGGCAGCGATTTTTTCGACAGACCAGTTCGTAACGACATAACCGGTCGCCTTGCCCGATTTATCCAACGGAAGCGGCGCGATGATCGTCACAACGCCGGCAGATATTCCGCTGTCGTCGATCGTGGTTTTCTCAGGCTTCGCGCTCAGGCTCTTTGCCAGATCGGCCGGTGCGGGCAAGCCGCTGATGCCGTCGCGTGTCCAGGTATCGACGGCCGAAGGTTCGGCGTTGAAGGCGGCAAACTGCACAAGATCGAGTGATGGATCGTCGCGGTAAAGCGAATAGGCCTCACGCACGGCGTTGGCCTTGCCCCATTTCACGCCGCCCGCGGCCAGCGACGCAAACTGCTCCGCATCCTTGGACCAGTTTGCCTTGGCGCCGTCGATTAACGCCTTGGTTTCGTACATCCAGGTGTAGGTGGCGAAGGCGGAAATGCCGCAAAGATTGACGGCAACGATAATCGCCGCCAGCTTGGCTGTCAGAGGCATCGTTTTCAAAAATTGGAACATTCCGCGGGGCCTGGAATTGCGGCTCGGTCGGCGATGTTCCCGACCGGCGTATCAACACGGGCATCGCCGCTGACGGTTACATCACGAGCACTCATGCCCATGTCTGATAGCAACCCAAAACGCGCAAACGCAGTGTGTCTTTGATGTGTGAATAAATCATAAAGTGGAAAGGGATGCCGGAGCACACGTATCCGCCATTGCGCCCGCCGGGGATTTGGCTTGCTCAGCTGTTTTCCGCGATTGCCTCTTCGGGCTCGGGCTCGGGCTGGCGGCGTTTGCGGCGGCGCGTCGTCAGTTCGGCGCCGGCATCGCGCGGCAGGCGCAGGAAGGTGATGCAGGCCAGCGCCGAAATCGCCGAGACGCTGAAAAAGGCGATGTGGAAATCCGATACCAGCAGCCTGCCGCCGTGGAAGCTGCTCGAAATTTCGAGGATGCCTCCGGCAATCGCCACACCCATGGCCATGGAGATCCGCTGGGCAACGGCGTTGATTGCGGTTGCCTGGCTGCTGTCGGCGTCATCGACATCGCCGAAGGCCATGGCGTTGACGCCCGAGAAGGCCATCGAGCGGAACAGGCCGCCGATCAGCAGACAGGCCATGATCAAATACAGCGGCGTTTCGACGGTAAAGAGGCCGTTGATGCCGAGGAAGATCGCCGCCAGCAAGGTGGTGATCGATATCACGGTGCGGAAGCCGAAGGCATTGAAGGTGCGCGAAGCGGCGAATTTCGAGCCCATGGAGCCGAGCGCGCTGACGAAAGTGACCGAGCCTGATTGCAGCGGCGTCAGGCCGAAGCCGAGCTGCAGCATCAGCGGCATCAGGAAAGGCAGAGCGCCGAGCCCCATGCGGAAATTCGAGGCGCCGAGGATCGCTGCTCGGAACATCGGGTAGCGGAACATCTTCGGATCGAGAAGCGGATAGGGCGCGCGGCGGGCATGGAGGAGATAGAGGAGGCCGGCAAGGATGCCAATAGCCACCGTGACATACCCGTAGATCACGGGCACGGCCGGCAGGCTGATCACCGACAGGCCGAAGACGAAGCCGGAAAAGCCGATGCCGCAGAGGAAGAAGCCCGGAAAATCCATCGGCCGCGGGCTGCGCCGCCCGACCGCCGGCAGGAAACGCGTGACGAGGATGATGCCGAGCACGCCGATCGGCACGTTGATCCAGAAGATCCAGTGCCAGCTGAGATAGGTGGTGAGGAAACCGCCGATCGGCGGGCCCATCATCGGGCCGATCAGCGCGGGAATGGTCAGCCAGGCCATGGCATCGACGAGTTCGTGGCGCGGCGTTCCCCTGACCAGCAGCAGGCGGCTGACCGGCGTCATCATCGAGCCGCCGGCGCCCTGGATCAGCCGCGCGACGACGAAGGCCGCGATCGAGTTTGAAAAGGCGCAGGCGACCGAGCCGATCATGAAAACGAAGATCGCCAAACGGAAGATGTTACGCGCGCCGAACCGATCCGACATCCAGCCGCTGATCGGGATGAAGATCGCCAGCGCCACGAGATAGCTGGTGACGGCGAGCTTCAGCGCAATCGGCGAGGTGCCGATATCGGCCGCGATCGCCGGCAGGCTGGTGGCTATGACGGTCGAATCCATCTGTTCCATGAACAGGGCGACCGCAAGGATCATCGGGCTGAAGCGGGGCACGGGCAACCGGGATGCTGGTGTGGATTGTTCAGCCATACGCCTTCGCCAGCGGCTAGGATATAGAAACAATCGACGCTGCGGCCTGCCGAGCCGCTTCAAACCGACGCGGGTGATCAAATCAGATGGGTGTCCGTTTCTTGCTGTTTAGGAGAGGGTTGAGGTCGGATCGAGACTTGGTCATCTCCCTCTTCTCCCCGGCGGGGAGAAGGTGGCCCGCAGGGTCGGATGAGCGACTATCTGGGCTGTCAAGTTGCATGTTCGAATTCTCTTCGCGCATCTCGTGCTTTTGCATTGAGAATGACCAGGAGTTTTCGGGCGAGCGCGATGCGGATGACCATTTTCGGTTTGCCCT